>CAZGPT010000007.1:36397-41256 GCA_964527015.1 uncultured Mycobacterium sp.
GCTATGCGTCGGCTGTGCAGCTCGCCATGCTTTCCGGCGATACTTCCGCTCCGAGTTGGGCGTTCCCACACCTCCGCGCCCGCGGGCCAGGCCGAACCCAGCGGAGATGCCCCGCCGCCGTGCCTGGCAGAGGGCACCTGCGCGGTGCTGACCCCCGCGACGCCGCAGTATCTGCCGCTCACGCCCGCAACCAGCGCTCGGTACCAGGCAAACTGGGTCGGCGGTCCTCGCTTCCGGCTCGGAGCCGTGATGCCCGCTCGGTGTGATCCCTCACCCGCGCGGGCACCACAGACCCGGTGCCGCGGCTATCTGTAGCGCGCGAAATTGCGCACCTAGACTCCTCCCGGTGAGTTTCTTCGAAGTCATCGAGACAGTGGGGAAGGGAATCGACGCGGTCGGCGTCGCCGTGATCGCCATCGGCGCGTCGATCTCGGCCCTGGGCGCGATAACGCGGCTGCGCCGCAAGACCGGCGACGTCTACCGGGTTTTCCGCCAGCAACTCGGCCGCTCCATCCTGCTGGGCCTGGAGTTCCTGGTGGCCGCGGACATCATCCGGACGGTGGCCGTCACACCGAATGCGAGCAGTGTGGCGGTGCTCGGTGGGATCGTGTTGATTCGTACTTTCCTGAGCTTCTCGCTGGAGTTGGAGGTCACCGGCTACTGGCCCTGGCAGAAGAACCGTCAGCGCCAACAGCCCGCGACCACAACCGGAGAAGCGGAGTGAGCAAAGCAAGCCGGGCCCAGCGCCGGAGCCGGGTCATCGAAGCGCTGCGCAAGACCCCGGCGACGCCACTGGCTCCACCGGACTCCTACGACCCCGACGATGTCGCCGCGATGCTTCGCGAGATCGGTATCGCCCTGGTCGAGGTCGCCCAGCCGACGTCGATCGTGAAGGACCGGCTGACACTGATCGCTGACCGTTACACCACCGAGCGGGTGCGCGCGGTGGTGTTGCCGACGATCCTTTTGATCCAGATCGGCCGGGACGCCTACGAGATCGACGGGTCGACCCGCTCATCGCTGCAACTCGACGCCGCCGGGAGGATCGACGAGATCGCCAGCCTCGCCGAGGCCGGCGCGATTACCCCCACCGACGCGGTCGCTGCGGTGGCCGCCGCCCGCAGTAGGCCGCCCAGGTTCGGCAAGGCGGCCACCATCACCGCGTCCGCCGTCACCTCGGTGGGGTTCGGGATGATGATCAACCCGACCTGGGCGGCGCTGCCCGGCTACTTCTTCCTCGGCCTGGTGGCCGGTGCCATCCTGATGCTCAGCGAGCCGCTGCCTTCCCTGACGCCGATCCTGCCGACCGTGGCGGCGTTCATCGTGACGCTGCTGGCGACCTGGTTCGTCGCCGAGACCGCCAACGACGGGCTGCTGCGGGTCGTCAGCCCGGCCCTGGTGGCTGCCATACCGGGAATGGCCCTGGCCATCGGCGCCACCGAACTCGCTGCCTCCCAGATCATCTCCGGAGCCAGCCGGTTGGTCTACGGCATTTCGCAGCTGGCGCTGCTGGTGTTCGGCGTGATCATGGGCATGCACCTCGCGGGTCCGGTGGCTCCGCAGACCCCGTCGCACCAGATGGGTTCGTGGTCGCTGTACCTGGCGATCATCGTCGTCGGCGTGAGCCTGTCGGTTTACCTCTCCGCGCCACGCGGCTCGTTGTTCTGGTTGACTGCCTCGATCGCCGTCGCGCTGATCACCCAGCAAATCGCCAGCATCTTCTTCGCCCCCATTCACGCCGGTTTCCTCGGTGCCGTCGCGGCGGTTCTGTTCGCTAACCTGGCAACCCGCATCAAGACCGCGCCGCCGGCAGTAGTCCTGATCGTGGCGTCGTTCTGGTCGCTGGTTCCCTCGACAACGAGCTTCATGTCCGTCAGCCAGGCCGCCACCGGCGGCAACGCCGACATGTCCACCCTGGGCCAGGTCGGTTCGGCGATCCTGTCGATCGCGCTGGGCACCCTGGTCGGCTGGAGCATCTTCCGGACCATCGACGGCTGGCTGCCATGGTCGAAAGCCGAAGCCGTCAACGGGTGAGGTAACTTCGCCAACGTGGACCTGAACCGCACCATGACGGCGGTGGCGGCCTGGATGTCGCAGCAGGGTCTGGGCGAGGGCGAGATCGACTCCGTTGCCGAGGTCACCGGCGGCACCCAAAACGTCATGCTGAGATTCACCCGCGCGGGACGCGAATACGTATTCCGTCGCGGCCCGCGGAACCTGCGGCCGGTCAGCAACAGGGTGATCCTGCGCGAGACCCGGGTGCTGCGGGCGCTGGCCGGAACCGACGTGCCGCACCCGAACCTGATCGCGGTGTGCGAGGACACCTCGGTGCTCGGCGACGCGGTCTTCTACCTGATGGAGCCAATCGACGGTTTCAACGCCGGGGCCGAACTGCCGGCGCTGCACGCAGGGGATGCCGCGATCAGGCACGGGATGGGGCTGTCGATGGCCGACGCCGCCGCCGAACTCGGCGCGATCGACTACCGGGCGGTTGGACTCGAAGACTTCGGTAAGCCCGCCGGATTCCTGGAAAGGCAAGTGCCGCGCTGGCTTTCGGAGCTGGAGTCCTACGCCAAGTTCGACAACTACGCCGGTCCTGATATCGGCGATGTGGACGCGATCGCGTCCTGGCTGCGCGACCACCAACCGCCGGACTTCCAACCGGGCATCATGCACGGCGACTATCACGCCGCCAACGTGATGTTCTCCCCCTCCGGACCCGATGTGGTCGCCGTCGTGGATTGGGAGATGTGCACGATCGGCGATCCGTTGCAGGACCTGGGCTGGATGTTGGCGACCTGGTACCGGCCCGGCCACGAACCGGTGCTGCCAAATGAACTGATGACCGCCGGCGGGCTGGCCACCCCGGCCGAACTGGTGCAGCGCTACGCGGCCAACACCGATCGGGATCTGTCCCGGATCGACTGGTACACCGTGCTGGCCTGCTTCAAGCTGGGCATCATTCTGGAGGGTTCGCACGCCCGCGCGGTCGCGGGACTGGCTCCCCGGGAAATCGGCGACATCCTGCACACCGCGACGGTGCGCCTGTTCGAGCGGGCGACGGCGATTATGAACGGAGACTTCAATGATCGACTTTGAGATACCCGCCGAGCTCGCGGCCCGCCGCGACGAGATCCGCGCCTTCGTCACCGAGCAGATCGTTCCCTTCGAGCGCGACCCCCGCCTCACCCGGCACGGCCCCAACGACGAACTGCGCAACGAGATGGTGGAGTTGGCCCGGACGGCGGGGCTGTTGAGCGTTCAGGTGCCGCGACGTTTCGGCGGCTGGGAACCCACGCATGGCGAGCAGGCGGTGCTGTTCGAAGCGGCCGGCTGGTCCACCCTGGGACCGGTTGCGATGAACTGCGCCGCTCCCGATGAGGGCAATATGTTCATCCTCGGCAAGATCGCCGATCGGGACCAGACCGAGGAGTTCCTGGTTCCGGTCATCGACGGCCGCCAGCGGTCGGTGTTCGCGATGACCGAGCCCGATGGTGCGGGCTCGGATCCCGGCCAGCTCAGGACCGAGGCCGTCTTCGACGGCAACGAGTACGTCATCAATGGCCGTAAATGGCTCATTACCGGTGCCGACGGGGCCAAGACCTGGATCATCATGGCCCGGGTGGCGCCGAATGCGCACGGCGGCGACGGGCCGACACTGTTCCTGTGCCGCGGCGACACCCCGGGGATTGAACTCGAGCGCGTCATGAACACCATGGACCGCAACTACGTGCAGGGCCACGGGGTGGTCCGGTTCAACGATCTGCGCCTGCCCGCCTCGGCGGTGCTCGGCGAGGTGGGGCAGGCGTTGCGCTACGCCCAGATGCGGCTGGCTCCGGCCCGGTTGACGCACTGCATGCGGTGGCTGGGCGCGGCATCGCGGGCTCAGTCGATCGCGGTCGAGCACGCCCGCACCCGCACCGCGTTCGGTAAGCCGCTGGGAGAACACCAAGGTGTGTCGTTCATGTTGGCCGACAACGAGATTGCGCTGCAGCAGTGTCGGCTGGCGATCTGGTGGGCATGCTGGACCCTGGACACCGGCGCCAAGGGCCGCCACGAGAGTTCGATGGTCAAGGCGGCGGTCTCCGAGGAGCTGTTCAAGGTTGCCGACCGGTGCGTGCAGGTACTCGGCGGCATGGGTATCTCCGATGAGACGCCGGTCGGGATGATCTTCTCCGACATGCGGGCGTTCCGGCTCTACGACGGCCCGACCGAGGTACACAAGTACGCCATCGCCCGGCAGATTCTGCGGGATCCGCGATGAGTGTGCTCGATTCGTTCCGCGTCGACGACAAGGTGGTCATCGTGACCGGTGCGTCGTCGGGTCTGGGGGTGTCCTTCGCCCAGGCATTCGCCGAAGCAGGCGCCGATCTGGTGCTCGGTGCCCGCCGGGTGGAGAAGATGGCGCACACCGCCGAATTGGTGGAAGCCGCCGGGCGGCGAGCCCACGCCCGCAAGACCGATGTCGCCGATCCGGAACAGTGCCAGCACTTGGTCGATGCCGCGATGGCCGAGTTCGGCCGGGTCGACGTGCTGATCAACAATGCCGGGGTGGGCACCGCCGTGCCGGCCACCCGGGAGAACCCCGAGGAGTTCCGCTCGGTCATCGACGTCAATCTCAACGGCTCTTACTGGATGGCCCAGGCCTGCGGACGGGTGATGGGTCCGGGAAGCTCCATCATCAACATCGCCAGCGTGCTGGGCCTGACCACGGGTGGACTGCCGCAGGCCGCCTACAGCGCCTCCAAGGCCGGCGTGATCGGCCTGACTCGGGACCTGGCGCAGCAGTGGAGCGGCCGCAGGGGAATCCGGGTCAACGCCCTGGCGCCGGGATTCTTCGCCAGCGAGATGACCGACGA
>CAZGPT010000008.1:0-37944 GCA_964527015.1 uncultured Mycobacterium sp.
AGGTTCGACTCATGATGTTTGTCCTGGGCATTGTGCTGTTCGCGCTCGCCATCCTGCTCTCGGTGGCGCTGCATGAGTGCGGGCACATGTGGGTTGCCCGCGCCACCGGGATGAAGGTGCGCCGGTATTTCGTCGGATTCGGCCCGACACTGTGGTCAACGGTGCGGCCGAACAAGCTCGGCACCACCGAGTACGGACTCAAGGCGATCCCGCTGGGCGGTTTCTGCGATATCGCCGGGATGACGCCATCCGACGAGATGCGGCCCGAGGACGAGCGCTACGCGATGTACAGGCAGAAGACCTGGAAGCGGGTCGCTGTCCTGTTCGCCGGCCCGGCCATGAACTTCATCATCGGACTGGTGCTGATCTACGGCATCGCCGTCATGTGGGGCCTGCCGAACCTGCATCCGCCGACCACGGCGATCGTGGGCGAGACCACCTGCGTCAAGCCCGAGGTCACCAAGGGGGAGCTCGGCGCCTGCACCGGTGCCGGACCGGCGGCCCGGGCCGGCCTTCAGCCCGGCGACGTGGTGGTCCAGGTGGGCGCAACGGAGGTGAACACCTTCGAGCAGTTGGTCGCCGCGGTGCAGAAGTCCTCGGGGCCCACCCCGTTCGTCCTGGAACGCACCCAGGACGGAAGGGCGGCGACCGTCGAGACCGTCATCGACGTCACCAGCACCACCCGATGGGTCGCCCCGGCCGGTGGCGGCGAGGCCACCGGCCCCACGGATGTCGGCGCGATCGGTATCACCGCGGCACAGTTCGGACCGACGCAGTACAACATGCTGTCGGCGGTGCCGGGGACCTTCGCGTTCACCGGCGACCTGGCCGTCGAGCTCGGCAAGTCCCTGGCGAAGATTCCCAGCAAGGTCGGCGCACTGGCCGCTGCCATCGGCGGCGGAGAACGCGACCCGGAGACCCCGATCAGCGTGGTCGGGGCCAGCATCATCGGCGGCGACACCGTCGATCACGGCCTGTGGGTGGCGTTCTGGTTCTTCCTGGCGCAACTCAACTTCGTGCTCGGCGCCATCAACCTGGTGCCGTTGCTCCCGTTCGACGGTGGCCATATCGCCGTCGCCGTCTACGAGAAGCTCCGCAATATGCTGCGCGCGGTCCGCGGCCTGATGCCCGCCGGGCCGGTGGACTACAACAAACTGCTCGCCCCCACCTATGTGGTCCTCGTGGTGGTGGTCGGGTACATGGCGCTGACCGTGACCGCCGACCTGGTCAACCCGATCAGGTTGTTCCAGTAGGAGAAGCTCATGTCGACCGCCACAACCGGACCCTCGACCGGACCCGCAATCGGCCCCTCAATCGGACTGGGGATGCCGGCCGCGCCGCCGCCCACCCTGGCGCCGCGGCGAAAGACCCGTCAACTCATGGTGCGCAACGTCGGGGTCGGCAGCGACTTCCCGATCTCGGTGCAGTCCATGTGTACTACCAAGACCCACGACGTCAACGCCACCCTGCAGCAGATCGCGGAGCTCACCGCCTCCGGCTGCGATATAGTGCGGGTCGCCTGTCCGCGCCAGGAAGACGCCGACGCGCTCGCCGAGATCGCCCGCAAAAGCCAGATTCCGGTGATCGCCGATATCCACTTCCAGCCCAAGTACATCTTCGCCGCGATCGACGCCGGGTGTGCGGCGGTACGGGTGAACCCGGGCAACATCAAGGAATTCGACGGCCGGGTGGCCGAAGTGGCCAAGGCCGCCGCCGCGGCCGACATCCCGATCCGCATCGGAGTCAACGCGGGCTCGCTGGACAAGCGCATGATGGAAAAGTACGGCAAGGCCACCCCGGAGGCGCTGGTCGAATCGGCGCTTTGGGAGGCGTCGTTGTTCGAGGAGCACGGCTTCGGCAATATCAAAATCAGTGTCAAGCACAACGATCCCGTCGTGATGGTGGCGGCCTACCAGTTGCTGGCCGAACAATGCGACTATCCGTTGCATCTCGGGGTGACCGAGGCCGGTCCGGCTTTCCAGGGCACTATCAAGTCCGCGGTTGCGTTCGGTGCGCTGCTCTCCCGCGGCATCGGTGACACCATCCGGGTGTCGCTGTCGGCGCCACCGGTCGAGGAAGTCAAAGTCGGCAACCAGATCCTGGAGTCGCTCAACCTCCGTCCGCGCACCCTGGAAATCGTGTCCTGCCCATCCTGCGGACGGGCCCAGGTTGACGTCTACACCCTGGCCAACGAGGTCACCGCCGGGTTGGAAGGCCTTGACGTACCGCTGCGGGTCGCGGTCATGGGCTGCGTCGTCAACGGTCCCGGAGAGGCCCGGGAGGCCGACCTGGGGGTGGCATCGGGAAACGGCAAGGGGCAGATCTTCGTCAAGGGCGAGGTGATCAAGACAGTGCCCGAGGCCAAGATCGTCGAGACGCTGATCGAGGAGGCACTGCGACTCGCCGAGGAACTCGGTGGATCTCAGGGCGACTCGAACGAGGGTGCGGGCGGTTCGCCGGTGGTCACCGTAAGCTGAGAGACCTCCCCGTCGGACTGCCACCCGGTACGGGGCCGGATCCGCAGAAGGAACACCCATGTCGGCACCGTCACTGTTCCGCCCGGTGGACGGTCGCCGGGTATCGGTCGTCCGCGACTCCACCGCGGCCTCGCGGGTGCTCGCCGACGACCCGGTAGCCGGGTGCATGGTGGCCGCCCGGGTTGCCGATAACGGTGTGGACCCTGCGGCCATCGGCGGCGAACTCTGGACCCGGCGGCCGCTGCGTGACTCACTGTGTTATTCCGGGGCCAATCTGATTCCGTTGCGTGGCGGGCCCGCTGACCTGACGGCGTTCGCCGACTTGGCGCTGAGTACGGCTCGTCGCTGCTCATCACTTGTCGGACCGGCGGATCTGGTGCTGCCGATGTGGGACCGGCTGGAGCAGGGGTGGGGCCCGGCCCGGGACGTGCGGGACTGTCAGCCGTTGATGGCGTTGCACTCGCGACCGCGCTCGGCGGCCGATCCGGGTGTGCGTCGGGTCCGCGTGGACGAGCTGGACGCCTACCTGGTAGCCGCGGTCGACATGTTCATCGGGGAGGTCGGCGTCGATCCCCGCGCTGGCGACGGGGGACGCGGGTATCGGCGCCGGGTGGCCGGCTTGATCGCCGCCGGCCGGGCGTTTGCCCGCTTCGAGCAGGGCCGGGTGGTCTTCAAGGCAGAAATCGGCTCACAGTCGCCGGCGGTCGCGCAGATTCAGGGGGTGTGGGTTCACCCGGAGTGGCGCGGCCGCGGGGTGGGTACGGCCGGCACCGCCGCCATAGCCGCTGCGGTGGTCCACGGCGGTCGTATCGCCAGCCTCTATGTCAATGGCTACAACACCGTCGCCCGGTCCGCCTATTTTCGGGTGGGCTTCCGCGAAGTCGGCACTTTCGCCACTGTCCTGTTGGACTGAAGGTCCGCCGGATTCCGTCGGTGCGCCTAACCACGATCAGGGTGACGAACTCATAACATTTGCCTCAATGGCAACTTCCACCTCATTAGCAACAAAAGTCACAGGGCTGACCCTGGCGGCCGTGTCGGTGGTCGCGGCAATCTCGGCCTGCACGCCGAGGCCGGACGGTCCCGGACCGGCTGCTGCCGAGTTCTTCGCCGGCCTGGGCCGCGGTGACACCGGCGCGGCTGCGCAGCTCAGTGATCTTCCGACCGAAGCCCACGCCGCGCTCAACGAGGCATGGTCGGGGTTGCAGGCCACTCACCTCGACGCGCAGATTCTCGGTTCGCGTTACACCGAGGACACCGGCCGGGTGAACTACCGTTTCAGCTGGGAGCTGCCCAAGAATCGCAAATGGACCTACGACGGCGTTCTCAATATGGTCCGCAACGAGGGGCGCTGGCAGGTCCGCTGGAGTTCGAGCGCGCTGCACCCCAAACTCGGCGACAATCAGACCGTCGAACTCCGGGCCGACCCGCCGCGGCGGGCCTCCGTCAACGAACTAGGCGGCACCGAGGTCCTCGTGCCGGGTCGGCTCTACCGCTACCAACTCGACGCTGCCCGGGCCGGAGCCAACCTGATGTCGAGCGCGCGGGTGGTCGCCGATGTGTTGCGGCAGTTCGACGACACGCTGAAACCACAGCGACTCGCCGAGCAGGCCAGCTCGGCGAACGGCCCGCTGGATCTCATCACTCTGCGGTCCGCCGACCACGACAAGGTAGCCGAGGCGCTGGATTCGCTGCCCGGGGTCGTGGTGATTCCCCAAGCCGAATTGCTGCCCACCGACGATGCCTTCGCCCCGGCGATCGTCAGTGAGGTGAAGAAGGCCGTCGTGGACCAACTGGACGGCGAAGCTGGCTGGCGGGTGGTCAGCGTCAACCAGAACAGTGCTGACGTCGAGGTTCTTGCTGAGGTTCCGCCCACGCCGGCGCCGTCAGTGTCGCTGACGCTCGACCGTCTGGTTCAGAACGCCGCCCAGCACGCGGTGGACAGTCAGTGGCGCAAATCCATGTTGGTGGTGATCAAACCCTCGACCGGCGAGATTCTCGCGGTGGCGCAGAACGGCGCCGCGAACGCCGATGGCCCGGCCGCGACCACCGGCCTGTATCCGCCGGGATCGACGTTCAAGATCGTCACTGCCGGGGCGGCGATGGGCCGGGATATGGCCACTCCGAATACATTGCTGGCCTGCCCGGGTGAGATGGAGATAGGGGACCGGGTCGTCCCGAACTACAACCGGTTCGACCTCGGGGTCGTGCCGATGGCCAAGGCCTTCGCCAACTCCTGCAACACCACCTTCGCCGAACTCGCCAGCCGGATGCCGCCCACGGCGCTGACCGTGGCGGCCTCGCAGTACGGGATCGGCGCCGACTACGTCATCGAGGGTCTGACCACCGTTACCGGGACGGTCCCGCCGACGGTTGACCTAGCCGAACGGACCGAGGACGGGTTCGGTCAGGGCAAGGTGTTGGTGACCCCGTTCGGGATGGCGTTGACGGCGGCCACCGTGGCGGCGGGCCGCACCCCGGTGCCGCACCTCATTGCCGGGAGCGAGACGGTCGAGACCGGTGATCACCCACCGGCCGATCCGGCCATCCTTGAAGGACTGCGCTCGATGATGCGCCTGGTGGTGACCAACGGAACAGCTAAGGACATCGACGGCCTCGGCGCCGTCCATGGAAAGACCGGTGAGGCGGAGTTCCAGGGCGGTTCGCATGCCTGGTTCACCGGTTACCGCGGCGACTTGGCCTTTGCCGCCCTCATCGTCGGTGGCGGAAGTTCCACCTATGCGGTGCGGATGGTGCGCAGCATGCTGGAGGAACTCCCGCCGGCGTTCCTGGCCTGAACGGCCCTCATTCGGCCAGGATCTGCCCGTCACGCACCGAGACCGGACGCGCGACCAGCGGTTTGGTGGCCGGGCCCCGCTCCACCGCCCCGTCGACCTTGAACCGGCTCCCGTGGCAGGGGCACTCGATGCCGCCGTTCTTGAGTGCGAGTGCGCAGCCGGCATGGGTGCAGCGGGCGACGAATCCCTCATAGACTCCCGGACTGGGTTGGGTTATCAGGGTGCCGTCGACAATCGCGGCCTCACCCAACGGGACGTCCGCGGCGGCGGTCAGCGCCTGCCCGGGCGTCGGCGGTGATGACACCGGCGCATTGTCGGTCTTGCCGCACCCGGCGAGCGGGGCGGCGACCGGGGCGAGCGCGGCCCCGATCAGAACAGCGCGTCTGCGGGGATTGGACATGGTTCGTGAGCCTAAACGATTCCCGATGGATCAATGGCCGGGAGATTTGCGACGATCTGCTGACGAACACCGCCGGCAAACGCGGTGGCGGGAGCGCGGGTAAATTAAAGGGCGTCATGACTGAGATTGAGCAACGGATCGAGAACGCGCCTGCGATGCGGGTGTCCGATGCCGACCGCAGCGGAACGTTGCGTCGACTTCACAACGCCGTTGCGCTGGGACTGATCGATATCGGTGAGTTCGAGGAGCGCTCGGTGCAGGTGTCGGCCGCCCGCCGGCCGGCTGATCTGGAGGCCCTGGTCGAAGACCTGCCCGGCCCCGGGGCGATCGCTTCCTCGGCAACCGATCGCCTGGAGCTGCGCGGCTGGATGGGATCGCTGCGTCGGCGGGGCGAGTGGACGGTGCCCACCCGGCTGGCCCTGGTGCGCCGGGTCGGCTCGGTGAACCTCGATCTCACCCACGCCCGGTTCGCCGGGCCGGTGGTGGTGATCGAGCTCGATATGGTCCGCGGGTCGCTCAACATCCGGCTGCCGGACGGTGCCAGCGCATCCATCGACGATGTCATCGTCTACGGCGGTAGTGCGCGGGACCGGCGCAAGGCCCCGCCACCCGAAGGGCGCCCGCATGTGGTGCTCACCGGCCGGGTGGTGATGGGATCGGTGAACATCCGCGGTCCGAAACGGCCGCTCCTGCATCGCCGCTAACCGTTAGGAGAATGCCCAGTGCGCAGTGCCCTCCGTTCCGGAACGGTCTCGCCGACCCTGCCGGTGCCCAAGTCCATCGAGCGGCCCGAGTATGTCGGCCGGTCCACCGCGGCGGAGGGCAGTGAACCATGGGTGCAAACCCTGGACGTCATCGAGAAGATGCGTATCGCCGGCCGCATCGCGGCGGGTGCGTTGGCGGAGGCCGGCGCCGCGGTCCGGCCCGGCGTGAGCACCGACGAGCTCGACCGGATCGCCCACGACTACATGGTCGACCACGGCGCCTACCCCTCGACCCTCGGTTACCGGGGTTTTCCCAAATCCTGCTGCACCTCGCTCAACGAGATCATCTGCCACGGCATCCCGGACTCGACCGTGGTTGCCGACGGTGACATCGTCAACATCGATGTAACCGCCTACATCAACGGTGTGCACGGCGATACCAACGCCACTTTCCTGGCCGGCGATGTCAGTGAGGAGCACCGACTGCTGGTCGAACGCACCGAAGAGGCCACTCTGCGTGCCATCAAGGCCGTAAAACCCGGCAGAGCACTGTCGGTGGTGGGCAGGGTCATCGAATCCTACGCAAACCGCTTCGGATACAACGTTGTTCGGGACTTCACCGGCCACGGTATCGGGACCACCTTCCACAACGGCCTCGTGGTGCTGCACTATGACAAGCCGGATGTCGACACGGTGCTGGAACCGGATATGACCTTCACCATCGAGCCGATGATCAACCTCGGCGGCCTGGACTACGAGATCTGGGATGACGGCTGGACGGTGGCGACCCGGGACGGCAGGTGGACCGCCCAGTTCGAGCACACCATCGTGGTGACCGAGGACGGCGCCGAGATTCTCACCCTGCCGTGATGTTCTCCCCGCGAGCAGACACAGAACCGCACAGAATCGGGCTCTGTCGTACGAGTTTGTGTCTGCTCGGCGGGCGACAATGAGCGGCGCTCTCCTGGTGGCCGGTGCCACCTCGGACGCGGGCAAATCGATGGTGGTGGCCGGTCTGTGTCGGCTGCTGGCGCGCAAGGGGATTCGCGTCGCGCCGTTCAAAGCCCAGAACATGAGCAACAATTCCATGGTCACGGTCGACGGCGGAGAGATCGGCCGGGCGCAGGCGATGCAGGCTCGGGCCGCCGGTCTGGCGCCGAGCGTGCGATTCAATCCGGTGTTACTCAAGCCGGGCAGTGATCGCACCTCGCAGCTCGTGGTGCGCGGCCGGCCGGTGGGCGATGTCGCTGCCGGAGACTATCTCGCGCATCGCGACCGGCTGGCAGCAGTGGTCGCCGAGGACCTCGCCGCTCTGCGCTCGGAGTTCGATGTGGTGCTGTGCGAGGGCGCCGGATCTCCGGCCGAGATCAATCTGCGCGCAACGGATCTCGCCAATATGGGATTGGCCCGTGCGGCCGATCTGCCCGTGGTGGTGGTCGGTGATATCGACCGGGGCGGGTTGCTGGCGCATTTCTTCGGCACTGTCGCGGTGCTCTCCGGTGCGGACCAGGAACTTGTGGCCGGATTCATCGTGAACAAGTTCCGCGGCGACCCGGCACTGCTGACGCCCGGCCTCGATCAGTTGGCGGCGCTGACCGGCCGTCCCACCTACGGTGTGCTGCCCTACAGCGACGAGCTGTGGCTGGACGCCGAGGATTCGGTGTCAGTGGTGGCCGGCGCGACGGTCGGTACGCCGGGCCCTCCGCGTGGCAGCCAGTCGCTGCGGGTGGCGGCGGTGCGGCTGCCCCGGATCTCCAACTCCACCGATGTCGAGGCGCTGGCCTGCGAACCCGGGGTGCAGGTGCGTTGGGCGGCCGAGCCCGCCGACCTGATCGATGTCGACGTCGTGGTCGTCCCGGGAACCCGGGCCACCGTGGCCGACCTGCAGTGGCTGCGGGAACGCGGCCTGGCCGAGGTGATCGCTGCCCACGCCCGCCGCGGCGGGGCCGTCCTCGGTATCTGCGGGGGCCTGCAGATGCTGTGCCGCCGAATCGACGACACCGTGGAGAGCGGGCGCGGAATGGTGGCCGGGCTTGGCCTGCTCGATGTGGACATCGGGTTCGCCGACACCAAGATGCTGCACCGTTGGGAGGCACCACTGCGCGGCTACGAAATCCACTACGGGCGGGTCACCAGATCGGCTGAGGACGTCTGGTTCGAGGTGAACGGCTCGGTGCAAGGTTACCGCCGCGGGACGGTCTTCGGTACGCACTGGCACGCGCTGCTGGACAACGACGGCTTCCGGCGTCGGTGGCTCACCGAAGTGGCAGCGGCCGCCGGCCGGTCCGGTTTCCGGGTCGCCGCCGACGTGGGCGTACCGGACCGCCGCGATGCACAACTCGACCTGATGGCTGATCTGCTGGCCGCCCACTTGGACCTGGACTCCGTGCTCGCGCTGCTGGACGGGCCGCCTCCGGCTGCTCCGGTGATCACCAGCGCGCTCAGTGGCCTACCCTGATGCCCATGAGGGGTCGTACGGCTGTTGCAGGGGCGCTGGCGCCGACGATGATGCTGCTAGCCGGTTGTGCCGAGCCGGTTGCGGGTACCGCGACCTGGCCCGGAGCCGTTCTCGATAGGGCGTTGCTGGATGAGTCGGACTTCCCGCCGGGGGTTCAGTACGACCGCATCGTCGATCAACCGGACCGGCCCGACGGTGCCGGTGGTCCGGGTCCCATGCTGTCCCGCCCGGCAGGGTGCGCCGACGCGCTGACCAACGTGATCAAAGAGTCCGCCGAGCGGGGGCCGGGAAGCGCCGCGAAGTATGCGGTGTCCTACGACGGAGCCCGCATCGCGATGACCCTGCTGTCGTGGAATCTGGACATGGATGCGTTGGAGGCCGCGGCCGATCGCTGCGCCAGTTTCGAGGCCTTCTTCGACCCCGGCTCGGAGGGCATACCGATCACCACCGCTGCGCTCTCCGGGGCGGAGAGCGGGGCACTTGCATATCAACAGACGATGGAACTCGGCGGTTCCCCGACAAGTGTTTTCATGGCCTTCCAGAATGTCGGACGGCGGGCGGTCTTTGGGTTGGCATTCCCGGGTAATAACCCGATGATCGCAGCCAAAGCGTCACTGCCGCAGACATTTCTAGACGTTTTCAACGATCAGGTGGGAAAGTTGCGGTCTTCCTGAGCAGTGCCTGAGAGTGCGGATGGAAACCGGGCCGGCTCGAATAGTTGCGCAGTAACGTATGCGGATGCCCGGGCCGCTGATGACCGTCGACGGGTTCCCGGTGCGGGTGAGTGTGACCGGCCCGGACAAGGGTCCCCACGTCGTCGTGCTGGGTTCAATTCAGAATCCGCCCACCGCTTATGACGCCCTGTGCGAGCGCCTGCACACGGCCGCACTGCGCACCGTGGTCATCGGTGCCGACCCCCGTCTGCGTCCCAAAGCAGTAGTAGCCGTCCTGGAAGCCCTCGACGTGCCGTGGGCGGTGGTCGCCGGCGACCGGTTCGGAGCGCAGTTGGCGTGGGAACTGGCGGCCACTCGGCCGGACCGATTCACCGGCCTCGTCGTCATCGACCGCGGCCATCCGCGTAGTCCGGATTCACGCGGGGTGGTGCGTGATCCGGACTGCCCGCCGGTGGAGATCAATACCACGGCGCTGGCCAGCAGCCCTGCCGCCCTCACCGTGGCCAGGGCCAGCCAGCGCTTCGTACACAGCGATTACCGTGTGGTCCAGTCCGCCGCCCGGCGTGACGCGACCACGGCCACAGCCCAGTTGGCTGCCGAGATCGTGCTCCGCACCAGCACCTGGTGAGCTGCGATCGCTACTGGGTGTGGCCCTTGAGAATTTCGTCCTCGATAGTGCCGCCGAGGCCTTCAGATGCCGGGTCATAACCGTGCAGACCACCGGTCACCGCATACTCCTCCTCCGGGGAGAGCACCAGTCGGTGCCGGCCGTACAGGCCGAAGATCAGTAGTCCGATGGCGTAAAGCACCGCGATGGTCACGACGGCCGGACGGTAGGTGGGGTTGACCAGCACGGCGACGAACGTCGCGGCGGCGATGACGAAGGCTACGATCGCGCCCCAGTTGCCGGTGGGGCTCACCCACGGGCGGCGGGCGTTCGGGAACGTCCGCCGCAACAGAACGAAAGAGGCCATCTGCAGCATGTAGGCCAGCACCGCACCCCACACCGCGATGTTGAGCACCACGTCACCGGCACCCTCGTTGATGCTCACGATGAGCAGGGCGGCAAATCCGATCACCGCCCCGGCGGCCAACGCGAGATAGGGCGTCTGACGCGCCCCGGTGAGCGAGAGGATTTTGGGGTAGTAGCCGGCCCGGCTCAGCGAGTAGAGGTTGCGGCCGTAGGCGTACATGATGCCCTGCAGGCTGGCCAGCAGGCCGATGAGCGCGAACGCCGACAGGATCGCCGCCCACCCGGCCGGCAGGAATGCGCGAAAACCGTCCAGTAGCGGTTCGTCGGAACCCCCCAGCGCCGCCGAGCCCGTGACCGCAGGGTTGAGGAAGTACACCAGCGTTGCGCACCCGACCAGCGAGACCAGACCCCAGATTCCAGCCTTCGGGATGTCGCGGCTCGGGTTGTGGGCCTCCTCGGCGGCCAGTGGCAACTCCTCGATACCGAGGAAGAACCACATCGCGAAGGGCAGCGCGTAGAGCACGCCGACGAATCCGAACGGCAGGAACCAGCTGGAGCCCACCGCATCGGGGTCCGGCGCGATATCGAGTAGCCGACCGAAATCGACGGCCCCGTTGGTGATCGCCAGCACCGCGAACAGGATCAGGATGCCGATGGACAGCACCGCCACGACGAGGGCGAATCGGAATGACGCCCGCGCACCCCAGGAGTTCAGGGCGACGAACGCCGCGTAGAGGATGATCCACCACAGCCAGGACGGCAGCGAGAGGTTGAACAGATCGCTGGTCACCGCGTCTGCGTAGCTAGCCGAGAAGTACACCACCACCGCCGTGGTGAAGACGTATTCGATGGTTTCGGCGAAGCCGGTGATGAAACCACCCCACGGCCCCATCGCGGCCCGGGCGAAGGAATAGGCGCCGCCGGTGTGCGGCATGGCCGCCGACATCTCCCCGATGGAGAACAGCATCCCGAAGTACATGATGATGATGAGCACCGCCGCGATGCCCAACCCTCCCCAGCCGGCCTCACCGATTCCGAAGTTCCAGCCGGAGAAATCCCCCGAGATCACGGCCGCGATGCCAATGCCCCACAGACCCCAGAACCCGGCTGTGCGCAGCAATGAGCGCTTCTCGAAGTACTCCTGGCCGGCGTGCCGGTAGGTGACGCCGGCGCTCTTCCGGCGCTCTACGGCCATGCGCGTGGCTCCTTGACCGGCCCGGTGCGCCCGGCTGATCCCGGCGCCGCTTCCGTGCACAATAGCTACATTGCGACAGCTACATTGCGACAGCCACATTGCGACAGCCACATCCCGATAGCCACATCCCGAGCCAGATCCTGACCGAAAGGGCCCGATGAGCCAGCCGATGAATCAGAGCTCACCGTCCGGCATGCTCGGTTTGGCGGATCTGGAGCTTCTGGTGCACTCCGGGGAGATCGACACGGTGATCGTCGCATTCGCCGATATGCAGGGCCGGCTGACCGGGAAACGAGTCGCCGCCCGGCTTTTCATGGAGGAGGTCGCGGCCCACGGGGCGGAGTGCTGCAACTATCTGCTCGCCGTCGACGTCGACATGAACACCGTTGCCGGTTACGCGATGTCGAGCTGGGAGTCCGGGTACGGGGACATGGTCATGCGCCCGGACCTCGCCACTCTGCGGGTAATCCCCTGGTTGCCCGGTAGCGCGCAGGTGATGGCCGATCTGCACTGGCATGACGGCAGTTCGGTACCGGCCGCTCCCCGCGGCATTCTGCGAGCCCAGATGGACCGGCTGGCCCAGCGCGGTTTGGCGGCATTCGTCGGTACCGAGCTGGAGTTCATGGCGTTCGACGACGACTTCCGGTCCGCGTGGGCGGCCGGTTACCGCAACCTGGCAAAGGCCAGCGACTACAACGTCGACTACGCGATCCACGCGTCCACCCGGATGGAACCGCTGTTGCGTGCCATCCGATTGGGGATGGACGGGGCGGGGATGTACTGCGAAGGGGTGAAGGGGGAGTGCAACCCCGGTCAGCAGGAGATCGCGTTCCGCTACGCCGACGCGCTGGTGACCTGTGACAACCACACCATCTATAAGAACGGTGCCAAGGAGATCGCCGACCAGCACGGTAAGAGTCTGACGTTCATGGCGAAATACGATGAGCGGGAGGGCAATAGCTGTCATATCCACATCTCGCTGAGAGGGTCAGACGGTACCCTGGTGTTCGCCGACGACAATGAGCCGCTCGGCATGTCGGCGCTGTGCCGCAGCTTCCTCGCCGGTCAGTTGGCCACCCTACGCGAGTTGTCGCTCTGCTACGCACCGAATATCAACTCCTACAAAAGATTTGCCGAGGGCAGCTTCGCACCGACGGCCATTGCCTGGGGCATGGACAACCGGACCTGCGCATTGCGCGTTGTTGGTCAAGGTGATTCGCTGCGGATGGAGTGCCGGGTACCCGGCGGTGACGTCAACCAGTACCTGGCGGTGGCAGCGCTGATCGCGGGCGGGCTGCACGGTATCGACCATGAGCTGCAGCTCCCCGAGCCGCTCGTCGGCAACGCCTACAGCAGCGACGCGCAACGGCTTCCCGCGACGCTGGCCGAGGCGGCCAAGATCTTCGGACAGTCGGCGGTGGCCCGCGCGGCGTTCGGTGATGACGTGGTGGAGCACTATCTCAACAATGCTCGGGTGGAGGTCGCGGCGTTCAACGCGGCGGTCACCGACTGGGAGAGGGTGCGGGGGTTTGAACGCTTGTGAGCTCGCCGTCCCGCCGATGGTGGGGCTGACCACATACCGCCAGCGGGCCCGCAGCGGGGTTTGGGACCTACCCGCCAGTTTCCTGCCGGCCGTCTACCTCGACGGGGTCACCCTGGCCGGCGGTATCGCCGCCCTGTTGCCACCCCAGCCGGTGGACGCCGGGATTGCGGGCCGGGTGCTCGACGGTATCGACGGCCTCGTCATCACCGGCGGCGCGGACGTCGATCCGGCGGCCTACGGGCACCGGCCGCATCCGGCTACCGACGAACCCGCCCGCGACCGGGACGAGTGGGAGTTCGCCGTGCTGGCGGAGGCGTTACGCAGGCACATGCCAGTCCTCGGAATCTGCCGCGGGGCCCAGGTCCTCAATGTCGCGCTCGGCGGGACGCTGCAGCAGCATCTGCCTGATGTCCTCGGCCACGGCGGCCACCGGCCCGGCGATGGGGTTTTTGCCACCTCGGCGGTGGCCATCACCGATGGCAGCCGGCTGGCCGGTCTGCTGGGTCCTGGCGTCCGAGCGCGGTGTCATCATCATCAGGCCATCGACAGGCCGGCCGACGGGCTTGTGGTCAGCGCCACCAGCGCCGGTGTGATCGAAGCGGTCGAGATGCCCGGACCCGACTTCGTGGTGGCCGTGCAATGGCACCCGGAGGAGGATCTGGCCGATCTGCGGCTGTTCGCCGGTCTGGTCAAGGCTGCGACCGACTATGCGAGGGGGCGGGCGAGGGGG
Source organism: uncultured Mycobacterium sp. (assembly GCA_964527015.1). Taxonomy (GTDB): domain Bacteria; phylum Actinomycetota; class Actinomycetes; order Mycobacteriales; family Mycobacteriaceae; genus Mycobacterium. Next base: position 13,953 of record CAZGPT010000008.1, read on the forward strand.
CGGGCGAGGTGAGCGACTCGGGGACGAGCTGGGGGCGAACTGGAGGAAGAGAGGATGAAGTGGATACCGTCGAGCTGATCAACCCGGCGACCGAGCAGGTACTGCGCACCGTGGAACTTCTCGACGTCGCCGCGGTCGACGATGCCGTGGCCAGGGCCGTCATCGCCCAGAAACGCTGGGCGGCGGAGCCGCCCGCTGCACGCGCCGCAGCGCTGCGGAACCTCGCCGCCATCGTCGACGCGAACATCAACGAGCTGGCCGCGTTGGAGGTGGCCAACTCCGGCCACCCGATCAGCTCGGCGGAGGCTGAGGCCCGACACGTCCGTGATGTGCTGCAGTTCTACTCAGCCGCCCCGGAAAGGCTGTCCGGCAGGCAGATTCCTGTCGCCGGGGGTCTCGACGTGACATTCCACGAACCCATCGGCGTGATCGGTGTCATCACCCCGTGGAACTTCCCGATGACGATCGCGGCGTGGGGTTTCGCGCCGGCGCTGGCCGCGGGTAACGCCGTGCTGCTCAAACCGGCGGAGTGGACCCCCATGACGGCCATCCGGCTCGGGCAGCTCGCGATCGAGGCCGGGTTGCCACCCGAGTTGTTCCAGGTGCTGCCGGGCCGGGGGGCCGTGGTGGGGCAGCGGCTGACGAGTCATCCGGATGTCCGCAAGATCGTCTTCACCGGATCAACCGAGGTCGGGACTACGGTGATGGCAGCAGCCGCCGCGCAGGTCAAGCGAGTGACCCTGGAACTCGGAGGGAAGAGCGCGAATATCATCTTCGATGATTGCGACTTGGAACTGGCTGCGGCCACCGCCCCGGACGGCGTGTTCGACAATGCCGGTCAGGACTGCTGCGCGCGGAGTCGGATTCTCGTTCAGCGCAACATCTTCGATCGATTCATGGAAATGTTTGAGCCCGCTGTCAAGGGTGTCGTCGTCGGGGATCCGACCAACCGCGGCACCCAAATGGGGCCCCTGGTCTCCCGCAGCCACCTCGAGTCGGTGGCCGGCTACGTCCCCGAAGGGGCGACGGTGGCCTTCCGCGGATCCGCTCCGGATGGACCCGGGTACTGGTTCCCGCCGACGGTGCTGACCCCGGCGCGAGGTGACCGAACCGTCACCGAGGAGATCTTCGGCCCGGTGGTCGCGGTACTGCCCTTCGAGGATGAGGCGGATGCCATCGCGCTGGCCAACGCGACCGATTACGGCCTGTCCGGATCGATCTGGACCGAGAACCTGTCCCGCGCACTGCGGGTGTCGCGGGCGGTCGAGGCCGGCAACCTGAGCGTGAACTCGCACTCCTCAGTCCGCTACAACACACCCTTCGGCGGGTTCAAGAAGTCCGGCCTGGGCCGCGAACTGGGGCCTGAGGCCCCCGAGCATTTCACCGAGACCAAAAACGTCTTCATCGCGATCGGAGAGCCGACATGACCGCAACCAGGATCGATCTCACTCAGCGGCTGGCCGGAAAAGTGGCGGTGATCACGGGCGCGGCCAGCGGTATCGGTCTGGCGGCCGCCCGGCGGATGCACGCCGAGGGCGCCACCATCGTCGTCGGCGATATCGACCCGGTTGCGGGGGGCCGGGTAGCGGCGGAACTCGAAGGGCTGTTCGTCGCGGTCGACGTCGCCGAAGAGGCCGCCGTCGACAACCTCTTCGACACCGCGGCGCAGTCCTACGGAACGGTCGACATCGCCTTCAACAATGCCGGTATCTCCCCACCCGAGGACGACCTGATCGAGACCACCGGGCTACCGGCGTGGCAACGGGTGCAGGAGGTCAACTTGACCAGCGTGTACCTGTGCTGCCGGGCGGCACTGCGGCATATGGTGCCGGCCGGCCGCGGGTCCATCATCAACACGGCCTCCTTCGTCGCCGTCATGGGCTCGGCGACATCCCAGATCTCCTACACCGCGTCCAAGGGCGGAGTGCTGGCCATGTCCCGCGAACTCGGGGTGCAGTTCGCCCGGCAGGGTATCCGGGTCAATGCGCTGTGCCCGGGCCCGGTGAACACTCCACTGCTGCAGGAACTCTTCGCCAAAGATCCGGAGCGGGCGGCCCGCCGGCTGGTGCACGTCCCGCTGGGCCGCTTCGCCGAGGCCGAGGAAATGGCCGCTGCGGTGGCGTTCCTGGCAAGTGACGACGCCTCATTCGTCACCGCGTCCACCTTCATGGTCGACGGGGGAATCAGCTCGGCCTATGTCACACCGATCTGAATCCGTCACACCGATCTAAATCTGTCACACCGTCGTAGGGCGCTATAGGACATCGGGGTGGGGTTCCGACAGACCGTCGAGGGTCGCCAGCCATCGGCCCAATTCCCGATAGGCAGTTGCGCGCGGACCTTGCGAGGACAGAAAGACATCATGCTTGGCGTCGGGCACCGGCACGATCGTCTGCCGGTTGCCGACGCAGCCGGCCCACCGAGCGATGTGGTTGACGTCGAGTACGGCGTCGCCACGGCTCATCACCTCGATGCCCGCCGTCTCGGCGACGCTGTGATCGGAGCGCAGGACGAGGTTGGGCACCCCGACGTCCAGGCCCCGGTGCAGCCGGGCCTGGCCGCGCCGGACGGCGTGAATCCAGCCGGCCGTCACCGGGAATCCGCCCAGTGGTTTCCACTGCAGGTTGTAGTCGAACTCCCCGTGGTAATCGCGGTGCAGGGTCAGGCCGTAGCCGCCGTTCCCCGCGGCCCGCACCACCCGGGTGCGGTGCAGCTTGGACGTGGCGCCGATCGCTGTCGAGGTGGCCCGGGTGCGCAGGATCGCCGGTCCGTTCAGGTCCAGAAACGGGCTGTTGAGCACGAGGCCGGCCAGTTCGGGCGCGCCAGTAGGTCGGCCGCGCCGGCGCATCCGGTCCAGCCAGAGCGAGACCACCAGACCGCCGGTCGAATGGCCGTAGACCAGGGCTCGGCAACCCGGGTTCTCCGTCCCGATGATCTGCAGCGCGCTTTCCAGTTCGCGGTCATAGCGCTCGAGATCGGTGGTGAAGTGCGGCGTCTGGCCGGTCCGCCATGATCGCCCGCACTTGTGCAGATCCAGGCCATAGAAGCGATAGCCGTGTGCGGCGAAGAAGTCGGCCAGTTCGGTGTGGAAGAAATAGTCGGTGAAACCGTGCACCGCCAGCACCACCCCCGGCGAAGGCCCGGCGCCGCCCGGTCGGACCAGCGTCGCGAACAGTTCGCCTTCGCCGTCCGGATCGGTGCCCACCGGGCATGTGGTCTGCTGGTACCCGGGCAGGACGTCGGATGACCAGGAGGACCAATCAGTCCATCCGGGGGTCGGTTCGGCCGCCACGGCCCAACCATAACCGTGCCCGATCCAGGCCCGATCCAGGCCCGATCCAGGCCCGAGCCATACCGGGCAGGAGTGCGGCACCGGCTACTCCGCGGCCGCGGACCCGGTGGCCGGGATAACCTAGCGGTACCCCCGCGACCGGCGCCCCCGCTGGACGGTACAAGGAAGGACAACACCGGTGTCTGACAACAGTGTTCCGGAGCAGACCGACGTCGTACTGGTCGGCGCGGGAATCATGAGTGCGACACTGGGCGCGCTCCTGCGGCTTCTCGAGCCGGATTGGTCGATCACCCTGGTGGAGCGACTCGACGCCGCCGCCGCGGAAAGCAGTGACCCGTGGAACAACGCCGGCACCGGCCACTCGGCGCTGTGCGAATTGAACTACACACCGCAGAACCCCGATGGCACCATCGACATCGCCAAAGCGATCAACGTCAACGAGCAATTCCAGGTCACCCGGCAGTTCTGGGCCTACGCTCACGAGAACGACATCCTGCGCGACGTTCGCGGCTTCCTGAATCCCATTCCGCATGTCAGCTTCGTGCAGGGTGCCGAGAACGTCGACTATCTCCGACGCCGCTACGAAACTCTGGTGCGCAACCCGCTGTTCTCGTCCATGGAGTTCATCGCCGACGATGACGAGTTCGCCCGCCGGCTGCCACTGATGGCCGAAGGACGGGACTTCTCCGATCCAGTGGGCCTGAACTGGACCGAAGCCGGAACCGACGTCGACTTCGGGTCGTTATCGCGCCAGTTGCTGGCATACGGTGTCGAACAGGGCATGGACACCATGTTCGGCCACGAGGTCCGCGATCTGCACCAGGAATCCGACGGCACCTGGACGGTCAAGGTCGTCAACCGCCGCACCGGCGAAAAGTCCAAGCTGCGAAGCAAATTCGTCTTCATCGGTGCCGGCGGCGGTGCACTGCCTCTGCTGCAGAAATCAGGGATCAAGGAAGTCAAGGGTTTCGGCGGATTCCCGGTCAGTGGGGAATGGCTGCGTACCGACAATGCACAACTGGCCAGGGCGCATCACGCCAAGGTCTACGGATTGCCCCCGATGGGTGCCCCGCCGATGTCGATGCCGCATCTGGACACCCGGGTCATCAACGGCAAGGACTGGCTTTTGTTCGGGCCGTTCGCCGGATGGTCACCGAAGTTCCTCAAGGCCGGCAATATCACCGACCTCCCGCTGTCGGTAAAGCCGAACAATCTGGCGTCGATGATCGGTGTCGGTCTGACTGAATTGCCGCTGCTGAAGTACCTGATCGGGGAGTTGCTGCAGTCACCCGCCGACCGAGTCGACACGCTGCGCAATTTCGCGCCGACCGCGAAGGCCCACGACTGGGAGCTTGATATCGCCGGCCAGCGGGTGCAGGTGATCCGCCGTGACGCCAAGAAACTGGGGGTGCTGGAATTCGGCACGACCGTGCTGGCCGCAGCGGACGGTTCGATCGCCGGACTACTCGGTGCTTCACCCGGTGCCTCCACCGCGGTACCCGCGATGCTGGAGGTGATGCAGCGCTGTTTCGACGACCGCTACCCGGGCTGGGAGCCCAAACTCAAGGAGATGGTGCCCTCGCTGGGTTCCAAGCTGTCCGATGAGCCTCGTCTGTTCGCCGAGATCTGGGACCACGGGACCCGCGTGCTCGGTCTGGACAGCCGTTCAGGAGTGGTGTGACGCCTGCGCTGCGCCACTGTCGGGGTGACGATCTCGATGCCCCAACCCTGTACCGGCTGCTGCGGTTGCGGGTGGACGTGTTCGTCGTCGAACAGTCTTGCCCCTACCCCGAACTCGACGGCCGCGACATGGACCCGCAGGCCCGGCACTTCTGGCTCGAGGGCCCAGCCGGCGAGGTGATCTCAACGCTGCGGCTGATCGAGGAGGATTCTCAGGGCCATCCACTGTTTCGGATCGGCCGGGTCTGCACCGCATCCGATGCGCGGGGCCGGGGCAACAGCACCCGGCTGATCCAGGCCGCCCTGGCCGAGGTGGGCGAGCACCCGTGCCGGATCAGCGCCCAGAGCTACCTGGCCGACATGTACGCCCGGCACGGTTTCGTGGCCGACGGTGAGCAATTCAGCGAGGACGGTATCGCGCACATCCCGATGCTGAGAGTGCGCCGGTGATCCCTCCCGCCTACCCGTTCAGCGCAATCGTCGGCCACGATCGGTTGCGGCTGGCGCTGATCCTGTGTGCGGTGCGGCCGGATATCGGCGGCGTGCTCATCCGGGGCGAGAAGGGCACCGCCAAGTCGACGGCGGCGCGGGCGCTGGCCGCCGTTCTCGGTGCGGTCGATCCGGCGGCCGACCCGCGGACCCGGTTGGTGGAGCTGCCGATCGGTGCCACCGAGGATCGGGTGATCGGCTCGCTGGATCTGCAGAAGGTGCTGCGAGAGGGTGAGCATGCGTTCTCGCCGGGACTGCTGGCCCGGGCGAACGGCGGTGTGCTCTACGTCGATGAGGTGAATCTGCTTCCCGATCACCTCGTCGACATTCTGCTCGACGCCGCCGCCATGGGCCGGGTGCATGTCGAACGGGACGGAGTCTCGCACTCGTATGAGTCGCGTTTCGTGCTGATCGGCACGATGAACCCCGAAGAGGGCGAGTTGCGCCCCCAACTTCTCGACCGTTTCGGCCTGGCCGTCGATGTGGCCGCGTCGCGCGATGTGGCGGTTCGCAGCGAGGTGGTTCGCCAGCGGCTGGCCTATGAGGCCGACCCGGGCGGCTTCACCGCCCGGCACTCCGGGCAGGAGACCGAACTGGCCGGGCGGATCGCCGCGGCACGGGCCCGGCTGGCCGAGGTGGAACTCCCCGACGGCGAACTGAACCGCATCGCCTCGGTGTGCGCAGCCTTCGACGTCGACGGAATGCGCGCAGATCTGGTGGTAGCCCGCACCGCGATGGCGCATGCCGCCTGGCGCGCGGCGACGACGGTGGCCGAGGAGGACATTCGGGTGGCGGCGGAGTTGGCGCTGCCGCACCGTCGTCGCCGGGATCCGTTCGATGATCCGGGCATCGACCCGGCCCAACTCGACGAGGCGCTGTCCGACTCCGGTGGCGGCGACGGCGGCGATAAGGATCCGGACCCGCCGGGCGGGGGACAGACCCCTGAGGCCTCGGGCGCCGACCAAGATCACCCCGCCGGGCGGCAGGCCGAAGCAGGGTCATCGACTCGCGCCGCAGGCCCGCCCGCGCCGACTTTCCGGACCCGGGCGCTGACGGTTCCCGGCCTCGGTGAGGGCGCTGCCGGACGGCGGTCCCCGGCCCGAAACTCCGTCGGGGCTGTGGTCCACCCGGGCCGAAACCCCGACGAGGGCCATGGGCTGCACCTGTTCGGTACGGTCCTCGCGGCCGTGGGAAAACGGCGGGAGCCGGGGCCGCCCCGGCCCGGCCCCGACGACGTCCGGCGCGCGCTGCGAGTGGGCCGGGAGGGCAACCTGGTGATCTTCGTGGTCGACGCATCCGGTTCGATGGCGGCTCGCGACCGGATGGCGGCGGTGACCGGTGCGGCGCTGTCGCTGCTGCGCGATGCCTACCAGCGCCGAGACAAGGTCGCGGTCATCACCTTCCGGGCCGCCGAAGCCCGCCTCGTCCTGCCGCCCACGACGTCGGCCCACATCGCCGCGCATCGGCTCACCGGCCTGGAAACCGGTGGTACCACCCCGCTGGCCGAGGGTCTGCTGGCGGCCCGGGATGTGGTGGTTCGCGAACGCGCACGCGACCGGTCCCGTCGGCCCCTGGTGGTCGTGCTCACCGACGGCCGGGCCACCGGCGGAGCGGATCCACTGGCGCGCAGCCACATCGCCTCGGCAAGGTTGGTCGCCGAGGGCGCCGCGGCGGTGGTCATCGACTGCGAAACCACCTACATCAGGCTGGGATTGGCCGTCGACCTGGCCGCCCGCCTGCGGGCGCCGGTGCTCCGCCTGGAGCAACTGCGAGCGGATTCCCTGGCGCAGGTTGTGCGCCGGGCCGCCTGAACGCCAACCACGGAAGGGGATTCCGCGATGCCACAGGGTCAACCGACGACGGTTCCCGATGATGGACTCACCACCCGGATGCGTCGCAACACCGCGGTTCTGGCCGTGCACACCGGCCCGGGCAAGGGAAAGTCCACCGCGGCCTTCGGAATGGCCTTGCGGGCGTGGAACGCCGGGATGGACATCGCGGTGTTCCAGTTCGTCAAGAGCGCCAAATGGAAGGTGGGGGAGGAGTCGGCGTTCGCCCAACTCGGCCGGTTGAACACCGAGCAGGGCATCGGCGGTCCGGTGCACTGGCACAAAATGGGCGCGGGCTGGTCCTGGTCGCGCAAAGTGGGCGATGACCACGATCATGCCGCCGCCGCCGCCGAGGGATGGGCTGAAATCGCCCGCAGACTGCGCAGCGAACACCACGACTTCTACGTTCTCGACGAATTCACCTACCCGCTCAAGTGGGGCTGGATCGGCGTGCGGGACGTGGTCGACGAGCTGCGCGCCCGCCCCGGCCGCCAGCATGTGGTCATCACCGGCCGCGACGCGCCGCAGCCACTGCTGGATGCCGCCGACCTGGTGACCGAGATGACGAAGCGCAAACACCCGATGGACGCCGGCCGCAAGGGCCAGCGCGGTATCGAGTGGTGAACCCAGCGCCCGCCGTCGTCGTAGCCGCCCCGACCTCCGGGAGCGGAAAGACGACAATCGCAACGGGCTTGATCGGTGCGCTGCGCCGGGCCGGAAGCCGGGTCGCCCCGTTCAAGGTCGGCCCGGACTTCATCGACCCGGGCTACCACGGCCTGGCGGCCGGACGGCCGGGCCGCAACCTCGATTCGGTGCTGGTCCCCGAGGACCTGATCGGACCGCTGTACCGGCATGGTTCCCGCGATGCCGATATCGCGGTGGTGGAGGGTGTGATGGGCCTTTTCGACGGCCGGATCGACGAGCGGTTCACCGTGCCGGCCCGCGGTTCCACCGCACAGGTCGCCGGACTGCTGGGAGCGCCGGTGGTGCTGGTGGTCGACGGGCGCGGGCAGAGTCACACCATTGCCGCTGTCCTGCATGGTTTCACGACATTTCAACAGGGCGTGCGGATCGGGGGGGTCATCCTCAACCGGGTTGGTTCGCCGCGGCACGAACAGGTGTTGCGGCAGGCGTGCGAGGCGGTCGGCGTGCCGGTACTGGGGGCGGTCCCGCGCCGCGACGAACTGTCGGTGCCCTCTCGCCACCTGGGCCTGGTCACCGCTGTCGAGCACGGCGCCCAGGCCCGGGCCGCGGTGACGGCGATGACGGATCTGGTGGCCGGCACTGTCGATATCGCCGCGGTGCGTGCCCTGGCCCGGTCGGCCCCGGCCGGCCCGGCGTGGTCCCCGGCCCACGCCGTCGGGCAACCGGTCAGCGGGAGCCCGGTGGTCGCAGTCGCCGCCGGCGCGGCCTTCACCTTCGGGTATGCCGAATACGACGAGCTGCTCCGAGCCGCCGGGGCTGAGGTTGTGGCCTTCGACCCGCTGTCCGGAGCTCTCCCGGAACGAACTGCCGCGCTGATGCTTCCCGGCGGGTTTCCCGAGCAGTACAGCGCGGACCTTTCGGCCAACGTCAAGCTACGCCAAGAGATCCGCGATCTCTCCCGGCGGGCGCCGGTGCACGCGGAGTGCGGCGGGCTGACATACCTGATGGACGATCTGGACGGAACGCCGATGTGCGGGGTGCTGTCCGGCTCGGCGCGCTTCACCCCCGGGCTGACACTCGGTTACCGGGACGGCGTCGCCGCCGTGGACTCCGCGCTGTTCAGTGCCGGGGAACGGGTCGTCGGCCATGAATTCCACCGCACCACAGTCGATTTCGGCCCAACTCGGCAGCCTGCCTGGGTATTGCCGGGGGCCGGTGGGAAGCCGGCCCGGGACGGTGCGGTGCGGGCCGGTGTGCATGCGGCATACCTGCACACCCATCCCGCGGCACACCCATGGGTGGTCCGGCGGTTCGTGGCCCGGGCCGGGGCGTGATGCGCCGCAGCGCGCGGCCCGCGCGATGACGGCTGCGGAAAGTCACTCGGCACGCCTTAGGCTCGGTCGGTGACCGAGAACGCCTACCTGGTCGGCCTGCGACTGGCTGGCAAGAAGGTTGTCGTCGTGGGCGGCGGCACCGTCGCCCAGCGCCGGGTGCCGGTACTGATCACCCACGGGGCCGAGGTGCATGTCATCGCGCGGGCAGCCACACCGGCGGTGGAGGCTCTCGCCGAACAGACACCGGGGATCACCCTGCAATTGCGGGACTACCGCGACGGCGACCTGCGGGGCGCCTGGTACGTCATCGCCGCCACCGACGAGCCATCGACCAATTCCGCGATCGTGGCCGAGGCCGAACGCCGGCACATTTTCTGTGTCCGAGCCGATTCCGCCCGGGACGGCACCGCCGTCACTCCGGCCTCCTTCGACTACGAGGGCCTACTGGTCGGCGTCCTGGCCAGCGGCGAGCACCGGCGGTCGGCGACTGTCCGCTCGGCGATCCGGGAGGCGTTCCAGCAGGGCCGGATAGCTCCCGACATCGTGGCCACCGCGGCATCGGACGTGGTGCCCGGTGGGGTGGCGTTGGTCGGTGGGGGACCGGGGGACCCGGAACTGATCACGGTGCGCGGCCGCCGGTTGCTCGCCTACGCCGACGTCGTGGTCGCCGACCGGCTGGCACCGCCGGAACTGCTGGCCGAACTGCCGCCGCACGTCGAGGTGATCGACGCCGCCAAGATCCCCTACGGCCGGGCGATGGCGCAGGAGGCGATCAATAACGTCCTGATCGACAGGGCCAGGGCCGGTCAGTTCGTGGTCCGCCTCAAGGGCGGTGATCCCTTCGTGTTCGCGCGCGGTTATGAGGAAGTCCTCGCTTGCACCGACGCTGGGATCCCGGTCACAGTCGTGCCCGGCATCACCAGCGCCATCGCGGTACCCGCGCTGGCCGGGGTCCCGGTCACGCATCGGGCGGTCAATCATGAGTTCGCCGTGGTCAGCGGGCATCTTTCGCCCCAGGACCCGGAGTCGCTGGTTAATTGGGATGCGCTGGCCCGGCTATCGGGGACGCTGGTGCTGCTGATGGCCGTCGAGCGCATCGAACTGTTCGCCGAGGTTCTGATCAAAGGCGGGCGGCCTGGGCAAACGCCGGTAATGGTGGTTCAGCACGGCACCACCTCCGCCGAGCGGATTCTCCGCGCCACCCTCGCTGACGTGCCGAAACGCATCCGAGAGGAGGGTATTCGGCCGCCCGCGGTCATCGTCATCGGCCCGGTGGCCGGCTTTGAGACGGGATCGAGACTTTAACGTCTTCTTAATATTGGGGTAGGGTATGCCGCTATGACGGCTCTCAACGATGCTGAGCGCGCCACCCCGTTCACAACGGCAGGTGGCGGCGCGGGCTATCGGAACGCCGCGGATTCCGGGCTGGTCCCGGCCCGCTCACCCTCGACGGCCCTGCAGAAGGCGGGTCCCCCAACCTGGCTTCCCTCACCACGGTTTCTCGCTGCCATCTTCGCCATCGGCGGGATGCAACTCCTCGCCACCATGGATAGCACGGTGGCAATCGTCGCGCTGCCCAGGATCCAGGACGAACTCGGACTGTCCGATGCCGGCCGCAGCTGGGTGATCACCGCGTACGTGCTGACCTTCGGCGGCTTGATGCTGCTCGGCGGCCGGTTGGGTGACACCATCGGCCGGAAGCGGACCTTCATCGTCGGCGTCGCGCTCTTCATCATCGCCTCGGTGCTGTGCGGCATCGCCTGGGACGAGGCCACGCTGGTGCTCGCGCGGTTGCTGCAGGGCGTCGGCGCGGCGATCGCCTCACCGACCGGTCTGGCCCTGGTGGCCACCACCTTCTCCAAGGGCCCGGCCCGGAACGCGGCGACCGCGGTGTTCGCCGCCATGACCGGTATCGGATCGGTGATGGGTCTGGTCGTCGGCGGTGCGCTGACCGAGGTGTCCTGGCGGCTGGCGTTCCTGGTCAATGTGCCGATCGGCCTATTGGTGATCTATCTGGCGCACACCACTTTGCGCGAGACCCATCGGGAGCGCCTCAAGCTGGATGCGGCCGGCGCCCTGCTGGCCACCGTGGCCTGTACGGCGGCGGTGTTCGGCTTTGCCCAAGCCCCGGAGAGCGGATGGCTCTCGCCGTCCACCATCGGTGCGGGGCTGATCGCAGCCCTGGGATTCCTGGCATTCATCGCCGTCGAGCGCAACGCCGTCAACCCGGTCGTACCGTTCAGCCTCTTCCGGGACCGCAACCGGGTGGCCACGTTTGCCGCGATCTTCCTGGCCGGCGGGGTGATGTTCACCCTGACCGTTCTGATCGGCCTTTACGTGCAGGACATCCTGGGTTACAGCGCACTTCGTGCCGGGGTCGGTTTCATCCCGTTCGTGATCGCGCTGGGGATCGGTCTGGGCATCTCCTCGCAGCTGGTTTCGTACTTCGCGCCCCGTCTGCTGGTGATCGCGGGCGGCATTCTGGTGCTGGGTGCCATGCTGTACGGCTCCACGCTGGATGCCGGGATCCCGTACTTCCCGAACTTGGTGATTCCCATAGTCGTCGGTGGATTCGGCATCGGCATGATCGTGGTGCCGCTGACCGTTTCGGCCATCGCCGGGGTCGGCTTCGACCAGATCGGCCCGGTGTCGGCGATCGCCCTGATGCTGCAGAACCTCGGTGGCCCCGTGGTGCTGGCCATCATCCAGGCCGTCATCACTTCGCGCACCCTGTTCCTCGGCGGTACCACCGGGCCGGTGAAGCGGATGAACCCGGACCAGTTGCATGCCCTGGACCAGGGCTACTCCTACGGGTTGCTCTGGGTGGCCGGGGTGGCGGTGATCGTCGGGGCGGTGGCGCTGTTCATCGGCTACACCGCCAAGCAGGTCGCGCACGCCCAGGAGGTCAAGGAAGCGATCGACTCCGGGGAGATGTAAGAGGAGATGTAAGAACGGCGCCGCAGCCGACCCGCTGAGTAGGGTAGCTACCCATGGCCGGCGTGAGCGTTCCCGAACCGCCGGCCAAACCCCTCGCGTCCAGCGTGCTGGGTGTCGCGATCGTGGCGATCACCGGTATGCAACTGATGGCGACCCTGGACGGCACCATCGTGATCGTCGCGCTGCCCCGCATGCAGGCCGACCTGGCTCTTTCGGAGGCGGGCAAGAGTTGGGTGATCACCGCCTATGTGCTCACCTTCGGCGGCCTGCTGCTGCTCGGCGGGCGGGTGGGCGACGCTATCGGCCACAAACGGGCGTTCATCTCCGGGGTCGGGGTGTTCACCATCGCCTCGATGGCCTGCGGTCTTGCCTACGACGGACCGCTGTTGATCGCCGCGCGGGCGGTTCAGGGCATCGGCGCCGCGGTCGCCGCACCCACCGGGTTGGCGCTGATCGCCACAACGTACGCCGTCGGCCACGCCCGCAACCAGGCCATGGCGATGTCGGCGGCCATGCAGGGCCTGGGCTCGGTGCTTGGCCTGGTGGTCGGCGGTGCCCTGACCGTCATCTCCTGGCGGCTGGCCTTCCTGATCAACCTGCCGATCGGTGTGCTGATCATCTGGATCGCTCTCACCCGTCTCGAGGAGACACGTCACGAACGGCTCAAACTGGACATCTCCGGTGCCCTGCTGGCCACCCTCGGCTGTGCCGCCGCCGTTCTGGTGTTCACCCAGGGTCCGTCGCGGGGCTGGGTGGACCCGTGGGTGATCGGCGCCGGGGTGGCTGCCGTGGCGCTGGGAGTCGCGTTCCTGGTGGTTGAACGCTCCGCCGATCACCCCCTGGTGCCGCTGTGGCTGTTCCGCGACCGCAACCGGGTCGCGACGTTCGTCTCGCTGTTCATGGCCGGCGGGGTGCTGCTCGCGCTGACGGTGATGATCGGGCTGTACGTCCAGGATGTGCTCGGCTACTCCGCTCTGCAGGCGGGTATCGGATTCATCCCGTTCGCGCTGGCACTGGGTTTGGGAAATCTGGTCACCACGCGGTTGGCGCCACATATCGCGCCGCGCTGGCTGATCATCGGCGGAGGAATCTTCGTCCTCGGCGCGATGCTGTTTGGATCGACCCTGACCCGGACCATCCCGTACTTTCCCGACCTGCTCCTGCCCATCCTCATCGGCGGTTTCGGCATCGGGATCATTTCGGTGGTCCTGCCGCTTTGTGCCCTGGCCAACGTCGGGCCGCGCGAGATCGGCCCGGTCAGCGCGATCACCCTGATGGCGCAGAATCTCGGTGGCCCCATGGTGCTCGTCGTCATTCAGGCGGTGCAGATCTCCCGCACCCTTTTCCTGGGCGGAACCACCGGTCCGGTCGCCGGGATGACACCCGACCAACTCGACGCACTCGACGCCGGCTATACCTATTCGCTGCTGTGGATCGCCGCCGTCGCCGTGCTGGTCGGTATCAGCGCCTTCTTCATCCGCTTCTCCGCCCGCCAGATCGCCACTGCCCAGCACACCCGGGAAGCGGTGGAAGCCGGCGAGTTGTGAGTGACGCCGCACAGCTGTGTGAGGCCTGCATCCCCGTCGGTGTTCGGCGGGATGGCTAAGCTTGCCCGCTGTGATCACCCGCATGTCCGAGTTGTTCGTGCGCACCTTGCGCGATGACCCTGCCGACGCCGAAGTTCCCAGCCACAAGCTGTTGATTCGGGCCGGATACATCCGTCCGATCGGGCCTGGGCTGTACAGCTGGCTCCCGCTGGGTCTTCGGGTGCTGCGCAATATCGAGACCATCGTGCGGGAGGAGATGGTCGCCATCGGCGGCCAGGAGATCCTTTTCCCGGCGCTGCTGCCGCGGGCCCCTTACGAGACCACCAACCGCTGGACCGAGTACGGCGAGGGGGTGTTCCGGCTCAAGGACCGCCGCGACAACGACTATCTGCTCGGGCCCACCCACGAGGAGTTGTTCACCCTGACGGTCAAGGGTGAGTACAGCTCCTACAAGGACTTTCCACTGCTGCTGTTCCAAATCCAGACCAAGTACCGCGACGAAGCCCGGCCCCGGGCCGGGATCCTTCGGGGTCGCGAATTCATCATGAAGGACTCGTATTCCTTCGACGTCGGCGACGACGGGCTGCGGGAGGTCTATCTGGCGCACCGCGACGCTTACCAGATGATGTTCGCGCGCATGGGTATTCGCTATGTGATCGTCTCGGCGGTGTCCGGGGCGATGGGCGGCAGCGCCTCGGAGGAATTCCTGGCCGAGAGCGAGTCGGGTGAGGACACTTTCGTGCGTTGCCTGCAGTCCGGGTACGCCGCCAACGTGGAGGCGGTGACCACTGCGGCGCCCGAACCGCTGCCGACCGACGGACTGGCCGAACCGGAAGTGCATGAGACCGGCGATACACCCACCATCGCCTCGCTGGTGCAGTGGGCAAACGACGCCGGTCTGCCGCAGTTCGAAGGGCGGCCGGTCAATCGGGACGACACGTTGAAGAACGTGATGCTGAAGGTCCGCGCGCCAGGCGGCGACTGGGAACTGCTGGGCATCGGCGTTCCCGGTGATCGGGAGGTGGACGACAAACGCCTCGGTGCGGCGCTGGATCCCGCGGAATACGCGATGCTCGACGATGCCGACTTCGCCCGCTACCCGTTCCTGAAGAAGGGCTATATCGGACCGAAAGCCCTACTCGACAACGGGGTGCGATACCTCGTCGATCCTCGGGTGGTGGTCGGCACCTCGTGGATTACTGGAGCCGACGCGCCCGGCCGTCACGTGGTGGGACTGGTCGCCGGTCGTGATTTCATCCCCGACGGCACCATCGAGGCGGCCGAGGTCCGCGATGGGGACCCCTCGCCGGATGGGTCCGGGCCGCTGGTCAGCGCCCGCGGTATCGAGATAGGCCACATCTTCCAACTGGGGCGCAAGTACACCGATGCGTTCTCGGTCGACGTGCTCGGTGAGGACGGCAAACCGGTGCGGCTGACCATGGGGTCCTACGGCGTCGGGGTGTCCCGGCTGGTCGCGGTGATCGCCGAACAGAACCACGACGAAATCGGTTTGCGCTGGCCGGCGTCGGTGTCGCCGTTCGACGTGCACATCGTGATCGCCAACAAGGATCCCGATGCGCGCGCCGGTGCCGAGGTGCTCGCCGCCGAATTGGACAGCCTGGGTTCGGAGGTTCTCTTCGACGACCGGACGGTATCGCCGGGGGTCAAGTTCAAGGACGCCGAACTGGTGGGCGTGCCCTGGATCGTGGTGGTGGGCCGAGGGTGGGCCGACGGGACGGTGGAATTACGCAACCGGTTCACCGGGGAGATCCGCCAGATCGCCGCGGGCACTGCCGTCACCGAGATCAGGGCGATCCTGACCGATCAGCAGTAGCGGCCAGCGTCACTCGCTACCGCCGGGGAAGGCCTCGGTCACCGGCCACGCGCCCAACACCTCGCGCCAGAGCGAAGCCATGACGGCGCATTGGGTCAGTGCGGTACCGGCGAACTCGCGGTCCTGCCCTGAATCGGTCTGTTCCAGGACCGCCCGCCACGCCACCGCGCAGTCGTTCTCCATCCGCACGGCGAGTCGGGCCGCGGCGGTCGGGGAGTCCACCACCATGGGGAGTTGGTAGCCGATCGCGGGCAGTGGCACCGTCACCGACCGTTCGGTCAGCAGCGATACTGCCTGTTCCCGGCGCTCTCGGTGCTCAGCAAGCGCCGCGGAGACCAGATAATTGCGGGTCGGCAGGCTATGTGCCGACACCACCCCGTAACCGTAGATGGCGGCGTGTTCGGCCACGACGGCGTCGTACAGGGCTGCCTGGCCGCCATCTGCGGGGCGGTCGGGGTCCGGTGTCGGGGACGAGGGTGTCGAGGGGGAAGTCACCGCGGTCTCCTAACGGGGGACGGGGGCAGTGGGGGCGGCAGACCCACCGTGTAGGACGCCGTGCATGCCGCGGCGATCGAACCCATCAACCCGGCCCGGTAGCCGGACAGTGTGGGGACAAGCTTGGCCGCGTTCCCGGCGGACTTCCGCAGCGCCGTGACGACATCCTGCACGCTCGGCGGCGGGGTTGGGGTGGTTGCCGGGTCGGTGGACCCAGCGCTGGTACTGGCGGACGCAGCGGTGGTTCCGGTGGTCCCGGTGGTCGGCACGGGCTTGCCGGCAGCTCGCGCGAGTTCCTCCACCAGGGCCGCGGCGTGTCGGGCACGTTCGGCGGCGACGACATTCAGCGCCGGAACCAACCACGGCGCCCCGGCCTTATCCGCGGCCCTGGCCGCCGCCGTCGCCAGATCGCTGTCCTGCCGGGCGGCTTCCAGGGCCGCTTCCAGCGGATCGGGGCCCGAGGGGGTGCTCGGCCCGCACGCCGCAGCGGTGCCGACGAGGGCGAGCGCCAGCAGGCCACGGCCACCGCCGGCCAGGACCCGGCGTCGGCTCAGTATCGGTGTGGCGCTCCCGTCGGCACCGGACTTGGGATCATGCACGTCCATATCCTGCCATTGCCGCCCGATTGCTGGCGTACCCTTGGGGGCTGATCGGAACAACTCAAGACGAGGAGCTCGCCGTGACGCAGCGGCCCGCCGGACTGCCGTCCCCGGAGCAGGTGATCGGGCTACTCGAGGCCGACTTCGCCCGGGCCGGGTATGAGATCGAGGACGTCGTGGTCGACCCGCGCCGGAGCCCCCCGTGCATTCGGGTCGTCGCCGACGGCGACGTGCCCCTGGACCTGGAGACCGTCTCCGAGCTGTCGCGGCGGGCATCGGCCCTGCTCGACGAGGTCGACACCGGGCCGACTACGTATCTGCTGGAGGTCAGCTCCCCGGGGGTGGACCGGCCGCTGACCGCCGAGAAACATTTTCGCCGCGGCCGCGGCCGACGTGTCGAGGTGACCCTGGATGACGGTGCGGTCCTCACCGGACGCCTCGGTGCGACCGCCGGAGGGGTCGTCGACCTGGTGGTCCGCGCGGGCGGTGGCTGGACCGTCCGCCGCATCCGGCTGACAGATATCCGAAAGGCCGTGGTCCAGGTCGATTTCTCGCCGCCGAATGCCGCGGAACTCGACCTGGTCGGCGGCAAAGCCGAAACGGAGGCCGGGGCATGAATATCGACATGGCTGCTCTGCATGCGATTGAGGTCGACCGCGGAATCGCGGTCGATGAACTGCTCGACACCATCAAGTCGGCACTGCTGACGGCCTACCGGCACAGCGAGGGCCATCAACCCGACGCCCATATCGACATCGACCGTAAGAGCGGGGTGGTACGGGTCATGGCCCGCGAGGTCGATGCCGACGGCAACCTCGTCACCGAATGGGACGACACCCCCGAGGGATTCGGCCGGGTTGCGGCGACGACGGCGCGCCAGGTCATGCTGCAGCGGTTCCGGGACGCCGAGAACGAGCGGGTCTTCGGGGAGTTCTCCGCGCGGGAGGGGGACATCGTCGCCGGGGTGGTTCAGCGCGACACTCGGGAGAACGTCCGCGGAAACGTCGTGGTGCGCCTCGGCAGCGAGACGAAGGGCTCCGACGGCACGATCCGGCCCGCCGAGCAGGTTCCCGGCGAGAGCTACGCGCACGGTGAGCGTCTGCGCTGCTACGTGGTCGGGGTGACCCGCGGCGCGCGCGAGCCCCGAATCGAGCTGTCCCGCACCCACCCCAACCTGGTCCGCAAGCTGTTCTCGCTGGAGGTTCCGGAGATCGCCGAGGGCTCGGTCGAGATCGTCGCGGTAGCCCGGGAGGCAGGTCATCGCTCGAAGATCGCCGTTCGCTCGAAGGTGGCCGGGCTGAACGCCAAAGGAGCCTGCATCGGACCGATGGGTCAGCGGGTGCGCAATGTCATGAGCGAACTGTCCGGCGAGAAGATCGACATCATCGACTTCGATGAGGATCCGGCCCGATTTGTCGCCAACGCCCTGTCGCCGTCCAAGGTGGTGTCGGTGACCGTCATCGATGCCACCGCCCGTGCTGCACGTGTGGTGGTACCCGACTTCCAGCTCTCGCTGGCGATCGGCAAAGAGGGGCAGAACGCCCGGTTGGCCGCCCGGCTGACCGGCTGGCGAATCGACATCCGCAGTGACGCGGCGGGGGCGGAAGGGGTCGCTGACCCGCCCCCGGGCTCCCCGGCCGGTGCCCGCCGCCAACCGTAGGGTGGCTGGTTCGGGACCCCCGCACGGTGACGTAGACTTACCAGCGATCCAGCGTGAGAGTCCGGCTGCCGTGCGCAGCGCACCGATGCGTACGTGCATCGGCTGCCGGAAGCGAGAGTTGGCCGGCGAACTGCTCCGGGTGGTAGCGGTGTCTGGGGGCAGCGGTCTATATGCCGTTGTTGTCGACACCAAAGGCTCACATTCGGGCCGGGGGGCTTGGTTGCACCCCGAAGATCGTTGCCTGTCGGCAGCGATCCGGCGGCGAACCTTCGGTCGAGCGTTGCGCATCACCGGTACACCGGACGTGTCCGCGGTGGTCGAGCATTTCGCCCGGCTCGGACACCCGGGGAAGAGAACAGGTAGCGAAGAACATGAGCACACCGTGAAGTCCCGATGACCATGTGTCATAGCTAAACCCGAGGCGCGGCTCACCTAAACCGCTCGCCTCTAGGAATGGAGATGTAGTGGCAGGCAAGGCCCGCGTGCACGAGTTGGCGAAGGAACTCGGTGTCACAAGTAAGGAAGTCCTCGCTCGTCTGAGCGAACAGGGCGAGTTCGTCAAATCCGCGTCGTCGACGGTGGAGGCCCCGGTCGCACGCCGGTTGCGCGAGGGGTTCGGTGGCGGCAAGACAACTGAGAAAGCCCCCCCGAAGGCGGCTGAGAAAGCTGCCGTGAAGGCCACCGCGAAACCGGCCGCTGCGCCCTCCGATGGTGCGACCGTGGCTGCGCCGCCGGTAGCGCAACCTAGCGCGCCGGCTGCTCCAGTCCCGGCCGCTCCTGCCGCGCCGGCCCCACCTCCAGCCGCCACTGCCGCCCCGGCGGCCCCGGCGGCCCCGGCGGCCAAGCCCGCCGCACCCGGCCCGCGGCCCGGTCCGGTGGCACCCAAGCCCGGACTTCCGCGCCCCCCGCGGGTCGGCAACAACCCATTCTCCTCGGCGCAGCCGGTCGAGAGGCCGATGCCCCGTCCGCAGGCCCCCCGGCCGGGACCGGGCGCACCACGCCCCGGTACACCCCGGCCCGGCGGCGCTTCACCTGGCAACATGCCACCCCGTCCCGGCGGAACCGTAGGCCGGCCTGGCGGCCGCCCCGGCGGACCCCGTCCTGGTGTCGGTCAGCGGCCCGGGCCCGGCCAGGGCGCACGCCCCGGCGGAGGCGGTGGTGGTGGCAACTACCGCGGTGGCGGTCCCGGCGCCGGCGGACCGCCTGCCGGTGGTTTCCGCGGCCGTCCCGGCGGCGGCGGACGGCCCGGTCAGCGCGGTGGCGCGGCCGGCGCTTTCGGCCGTCCCGGTGGGGCGCCCCGGCGTGGCCGCAAATCCAAGCGCGCCAAACGCGCCGAATACGAGAACATGCAGGCTCCCGTCGTCGGGGGTGTGCGGTTGCCGCACGGCAACGGTGAAACCGTCAGGCTGGCCCGCGGCGCATCGCTTAGCGATTTCGCCGACAAGATCAACGCCAACCCGGCTGCGCTGGTCCAGGCGTTGTTCAACCTCGGCGAGATGGTCACCGCGACCCAGTCGGTGGGTGACGAAACCCTTGAACTGCTCGGCAGCGAGATGAACTTCAACGTTCAGGTCGTCTCGCCCGAGGACGAGGACCGCGAACTGCTCGAGTCCTTCGACCTGACCTACGGGGAGGATGAGGGCGGCGAAGATGATCTGGTCATCCGTCCGCCGGTGGTCACCGTGATGGGTCACGTCGACCACGGCAAGACCCGTCTGCTCGACACCATCCGGCGGGCCAATGTCCGCGAGGGGGAGGCCGGCGGCATCACCCAGCACATCGGCGCCTATCAGGTGGCTGTCGAACACGACGGCGTCGAGCGGTTGATCACCTTTATCGACACCCCCGGCCACGAGGCGTTCACCGCCATGCGTGCCCGCGGAGCGAAGGCCACCGATATCGCGATTCTGGTGGTGGCCGCCGATGACGGTGTGATGCCGCAGACGGTGGAGGCGATCAACCACGCGCAGGCAGCGGACGTGCCGATCGTGGTGGCGGTCAACAAGATCGACAAAGAAGGTGCTGATCCGCAGAGGATCCGGTCTCAGCTCACCGAATACGGCCTGGTGGCCGAGGACTTCGGCGGCGAGACCATGTTCGTCGACATCTCGGCCAAGAATGGGCTGAATATCCAGGCGTTGGAAGAGGCGGTTCTGCTGACCGCCGACGCGGCGCTCGACCTGCGGGCCAACCCGGACATGGAGGCCCAGGGTGTCGCGATCGAGGCGCACCTGGACCGCGGGCGCGGCCCGGTTGCCACCGTTCTCATCCAGCGCGGCACCCTGCGGGTCGGCGACTCGATCGTCTCCGGCGACGCCTACGGCCGAGTCCGCCGCATGGTCGACGAGCACGGCGAGGATGTCAGCGAGGCGTTCCCGTCAAGGCCGGTACAGGTCATCGGCTTCACATCGGTGCCCGGTGCCGGCGACAACCTGCTAGTCGTCGATGAGGACCGCATCGCCCGCCAGATCGCCGACCGGCGCAGCGCCCGCAAGCGCAACGCACTCGCGGCCCGGGCCCGCAAGCGGATCAGTCTGGAGGACCTGGATTCGGCGTTGAAGGAGACCAGCCAGCTGAACCTGATCCTCAAGGGCGACAACGCCGGCACGGTCGAGGCGCTCGAGGAGGCACTGCTGGGCATCGCGATCGATGACGAGGTGGCACTGCGGGTCATCGACCGCGGCGTCGGCGGGATCACCGAGACCAATGTGAACCTGGCCTCAGCCTCGGACGCGATCATCATCGGGTTCAACGTCCGTGCGGAGGGCAAGGCCACTGAGCTGGCCAACCGCGAGGGTGTGGAGATCCGCTACTACTCAGTGATCTACCAGGCCATCGACGAAATCGAGAAGGCGCTCAAGGGTCTGCTCAAGCCGATCTTCGAGGAGCGGGAACTGGGCCGTGCGGAGATCCGCGCCCTGTTCCGGTCTTCCAAGGTCGGCAATATCGCCGGTTGCCTGGTGCAGTCCGGCATCATGCGGCGGAACGCCAAGGCCAGGCTGCTCCGGGACAACGTCGTGGTCGCCGAGAACATCACCATCTCATCGCTGCGCCGGGAGAAGGACGATGTGACCGAGGTCCGCGAGGGCTACGAATGCGGTCTCACGGTGACGTACTCCGATATCAAGGAGGGCGACGTCATCGAGACCTACGAGTTGGTCGAGAAAGAGCGGGTGTAGCCACTTATGGCCGATCCCGCTCGGGCGAAGCGGCTGGCCAAGCGGATTTCGACGATTGTGGCCTCGGCGATCGAGTACGAGATCAAGGATCCGCGGCTGTCCGGTGTCACGATCACCGATGCCAAGGTCACCGGTGACCTCCACGACGCCACGCTGTACTACACGGTCATCGGCCGGGATCTGCAGACCGAGCCCGACTATGCCGGCGTCGCCGCGGCGTTGGAGAGCGCCAAGGGCGTGCTGCGCACCAAAGTTGGTGCCGGCACCGGGGTGCGTTTCACCCCGACGCTGGCCTTCGTCCGCGATACCGTGCCCGACGTCGCCCACCGGATGGAGGAACTGCTGGCCCGGGCCCGCGCCGCCGACGCCGATGTGGCCCGCATTCGGGAGGGTGCCGTGCCGGCCGGGGATGCGCAGCCCTACCGGGTGGCCGCAGGCGATGCAGACGCTCCAGGCGATGCAGATGACCGGACCCAAACCTCCGGTCGGCACACCGGTGACGGCGATCGAACCGACGGCTGAGGTCATCGGAACGGGCATCGGAACGGGCATCGGAACGGGACGTCGAGCCGGCCGGTCAAACGATGCCGCGGGAGCGGTGGCGTTGCTCGCCGCTCTTGGATAGCCCGGTCGGGGACTCGCTGCTCCGGCGGATCGCGACGCTGGCGCTGCCAGCGCTGGGGGTATTGGCCGCCGAGCCGCTTTATTTGCTCTTCGATATCGCCGTCGTCGGGCGTCTCGGCGCGGTGAGTCTGGCCGGACTGGCCGTCGGTGGTCTGATCGTAACGTTGGTCAGCACCCAGTTAACGTTCCTGTCGTATGGCACCACCGCCCGCTCGGCGCGTTTCCACGGTGCCGGCGACCGGCCCGCCGCCGTCCGGGAGGGCGTGCAGGCCACCTGGCTGGCCGTGGGGCTCGGCGTGCTGGTGGTGATCGTGGTGCAGGTGGCGGCGGTGCCGTTGGTATCGGCTATCGGCGGGGCCGGACCGATCGCCGACGCAGCGATCCCGTGGCTGCGGATCGCCATTTTCGCCGCGCCGGCCATCCTGATCTCACTGGCCGGCAACGGGTGGATGCGGGGTGTGCAGGACACCGCCGGCCCGCTGCGCTACGTGCTGGCCGGGTTCTGCGTCTCGGCGTTGCTGTGCCCGCCGCTGGTCTACGGTTGGCTGGGCCTGCCACGCTGGGAACTGGCCGGCTCGGCGGTGGCCAACCTAATCGGGCAGTGGTTTGCTGCCTTGCTGTTCTGCCGCGCCCTGGCCGCAGAGCAGGTGAGCCTGCGCCCCGATCCACCCGCTCTGCGTGCTCAGCTGGTGATGGGCCGCGATCTGGTGGTGCGCACGATGGCCTTCCAGGCCTGCTTCGTCTCCGCAGCGGCGGTAGCGGCCCGGTTCGGTGCGGCTGCCCTGGCGGCACATCAGGTGGTACTGCAGCTGTGGAGTTTCCTTGCGCTGGTTCTGGATTCGCTGGCTATCGCGGCCCAATCCCTGGTGGGTTCGGCCCTCGGCGGAGGTGACCCGGGGCAGGCTCGACGGGTGGCCTGGCGGGTCACCGGTATCTCGGCGCTCGCCGCCGCCGGGTTGGCGGCAGCATTGGCGATCGGGGCCACGGTGATACCGGCTCTGTTCACCGACGACCGCGCGGTGCTGACCGCGATCGGCGTGCCGTGGTGGTTCCTGGTGGCTCAATTACCTTTCGCGGGTGTCCTGTTCGCGCTGGACGGGGTGCTGCTCGGTGCTGGCGACGCCGCCTTCATGCGCAATGCCACGGTCATAAGTGCGTTGGCCGGGTTCTTGCCGTTGACCTGGTTATCGCTGAAATTCGGGTGGGGCCTGACCGGGATCTGGGCGGGGTTGAGCGTCTTTATCGGGTTGCGGCTGGTGTTCGGGCTTTGGCGAACGTTATCCGGTCGATGGAGTGTGGCCGGCCTCCGACCGCCGAGATCGACATGAAGGCTGTGAAATTTCGGGAGCCGCAGCCCTGTGGTCGATGTCGCGGCCTTGGTTGACCCGCGGCGCCCACTCAGTTGATCTGGGAGCGTCCCCGCTCGATGACCGATGCCCTGCTGGCGGCGATATCGTCGCCGGTGGCCGAGCGCATCCAGGCCATCGCCGACTCTGCCTCCATCCACAGCCCGGCACCGGTGTTGGCCCCGTCGATGCGGTGGTAGGAACTCAGCAGCGCCCGAACCGCCTTCTGGTTGTTGCCGACAATCGACGCCGCGACCGCGCGCGCGGTAGGCAGCAGTTCGGCGTGTGGGACAACCTGGGTGACCAGCCCCGTCCGCAGTGCGTCCGCGGCGGACAGATAGTCACCGGTGAGGCTCATCCGCCGCGCCATTCCGATCCCGACCTTCTGCGGTAGCCGCACGGACAGGCCCCAGGTGGGCAGCAGCCCCACCCGGGCGTGGGTGTCGGCGAACCGGGCGTTCTCCGAGGCGATCAGGATGTCGCAGTACAGCGCCAACTCCAG
>CAZGPT010000009.1:0-22087 GCA_964527015.1 uncultured Mycobacterium sp.
TTCCGACCGGGATCGAGCGACGCATGACGAATTTCGTCGAGCGGTACCAGAACAGCCGCTGGACCGGTTTGGCGGCGGGCTCGGGTCGGCGCAGCATCCGACGTACCAACCGGCGGATATCGAGGGCGTCCAGCCTGTCGCCGAGCATCACGATCGCCGCCGGTGTGACTACTACGGCCGCAGCCGCGGCGAACGCGACCGTCGCGATCCCGGAGAAGGCGAAGGATTTCAGGAAATACATCGGGAAGACCAGCAGGGCAGACAGCGACAGCGCAACCGTGACCGCGGAGAACAGCACGGTTCGGCCGGCGGTGCACATGGTCCGCACCAGAGCAGCCTCCAACGTGGCCCCGTCGGCGATCTCGTCGCGGTAGCGGCTGACGATCAGCAGGGTGTAGTCGATTGCCAGCGCAAGGCCTAGCGCAGCGGTGATGTTCAACGCGAAAATCGACACCTCGCTGAATACGGTGATCAGCCTCAGCACCGCCATCGCCCCCAGGATCGCCATAAGACCGACGACCATCGGCAGTGACGCAGCGATCAGACCGCCGAAAACCCACACCAGAACCATGAAGCTGAGCGGGATGGCGATGGCTTCCATCCGCAGCAGGTCGTGTTTGGTCTGGGTGTTGATCTGGTCGTAGATCAGCGCGGGGCCACCGGCCCGGATGCTCAGGCCGTCTCGGTCACCGACGACCGGCTCGGCGAGTTCAGCGGCGTATCGGGGCGCCTTGTTCTCCCCCCCGGCCATCGTGGCGATGATCAGCCCGGTCCGGCCGTCAGTGCTGAGCAGTTCGGCCGCCGCGGCCGGCTGTGATGTCCACGGCGACGTCACACTCAGCACATTCGGCGAGGCGTCGAGCCGGGCGACGATATCGGACCCCGCGGCACGTGCGCCGGGACTGACGGCACCGGCGGGGTCCGAAATCGTAATGAAAAGCTGTTGGTCGCTCTGTTCGAACTTCTCGTTGAGCACCCGTGACGCGCGTGCCGACTCCGAGCCCGGATCCTGAAACCCTCCGGCCGACAAATGGTTGGCCACCGGAATTCCAAATACGGCCGTCACCGCGGCCAGCAGTGCCGCGATCGCCAGGATCCGGCGCGGCGAACGAAGAGATACCCGGGCGATGCGGTGCAGCAAGACCATCACTCTTTCCGCCGGTCAGCTAACTTCGGGCCTAGTCAGTGTGGTGCGCTCGGAGGAGGGCGGTCAAACCCGACGGGGGTCCGTTACCCCGCGGTAAGGATTGCCACCAATTTGCGAAACGTGACTCAAAGATTCCTTAGAGCAGACCAATATTGTCCTTGTTATGTGGATCGACGACACCAATGCCGACGTCATCAAAGTTGACTTCGAGGACCTCTACCACGGCGATTTCCTCGTCGAGGGCGATACCTCCGAGCAATTCGAGGACCAGCCGCCGCTCGCCAACGCCAGCTGACCGGCGTCTCCAGGGCCAGTTCGCCCTGGGACTGCCGCTGTGCGCTGAACCGCGTGGACCAGTGACGTCGCTGATTTCCGTCACATGTCGGTTGCTCGCAGCAAAAATCGCTCGCCTGCCCGCCTGGAATTCAGGCGGGCAGTTTTGCGTCCGGGGCCCGGCGCGTCGAACGTCTCAGACCGGGGCACCGGTCATCACCATGCCGGCCAGCCGGCCGGTGATGAGTTCCTCGGCTTCCCGCACCATCCGGCCGACCAGTTCCGCGCAGGTAGGGATGTCATCAATCAGACCCATGACGGTGCCGACGGTCCAGATTCCGGCATCGGGGTCGCCCTCATCGAATACCCGCCGACCACGCGATCCGGCCACCAACTCCACGACATCGCCGAACTGACCGCCGCCGGCGAGGATCTCCACCACTTCGCGTGACACCGCGTTGCTCGCGACCCGGGCGGTGTTGTGCAGGCTCCGGAAGATCAGCTCCGTTCCGAGCTCGTTGCCGTCGACGATCGCCTGTTTGATGTTCTGGTGGATGGGCGACTCGGTGGTGCACATGAATCGGGTGCCCATATTCACACCGTCGGCGCCCAGCGCCAGCGCCGCCACCAGCCCCCGGGCATCACCGAAGCCGCCGGAGGCGATCATGGGGATCTCGATCTGCTTCGCGGCGGCGGGAATCAGCACCAGCCCGGGAATATCGTCCTCACCGGGATGACCCGCACACTCGAACCCGTCAATGCTGATCCCGTCCACACCGAGGCCCTGCGCCTTGATGGCGTGGCGCACCGAAGTGCACTTGTGCAACACCTTGATGCCGTTGTCGTGGAACATCGGCAGGTGCGGCGCCGGGTTCGAGCCGGCCGTCTCGACAATCTTGATGCCCGCGTCGATGATGACCCGCCGGTACTCGTCGTACGGCGGAGGCGTGATGGCCGGCAGAATCGTCAGGTTGACCCCGAACGGCTTGTCGGTGAGGTCTCGGGTCCTGGCGATCTCGTTGGCCAGGTCTTTCGGCGTCGGCTGGGTCAGTGCGGTGAGAAACCCCAACGCGCCCGCATTCGCGACACCGGCAACCAGTTCGGCCCGCCCCACCCACTGCATACCGCCCTGAGCGATCGGATGCTCGACGCCGAACGTCTCGGTGAACTTGGTGATGAGGGTCATATCGTCTCCCTAATTGGTCGGCGCGACCGGACGCGCGGTACGCAAGCGCTCATCGCGGTGCCATTCGGATCGCGCCATCGAGCCGAATCACCTCGCCGTTGAGCATCGGGTTCTGCGCGATGTGCACGGCGAGCGCGCCGTACTCACTGGGCTTGCCAAGCCGCGACGGATGCGGAACCTGCGCCCCCAACGAGGCCTTCGCCGGTTCCGGCAGACCCGCCAGCAGCGGGGTGTCGAAGAGACCGGGGGCGATGGTGACGACCCGGATCCGCTTATCGGCAAGATCACGGGCGATTGGCAGGGTCATACCCACCACCCCTCCCTTGGAGGCCGAGTAGGCGGCCTGGCCGATCTGTCCGTCGAACGCCGCCACCGAGGCGGTGTTGATGATCACTCCGCGTTCTTCACCGGACGGTTCGGTCTTGGCCATCCGCTCAGCACCCAGTCGCAGCACGTTGAACGTACCGATCAGGTTGATGTTGACGATCCGGGCGAACTTGTCCAACGGATAGACCCCGCCCTTGCCCAGTACCCGGATCGCATCACCGGTGCCGGCGCAGTTGACCACGATGCGGACCGGCCCGAGCGTTTCGGCCAGGTCGAAAGCCGTGGCCACGGCATCCTCGTCGGTGACATCGGCCGGGGCGAAACTCACCCGGTCGCCGAGTTCCTGGGCGACGTCCTCGCCCTTGGAACTGGGCAGGTCCAGGATGACGACCTTCGCGCCCTCATCGAGCAGTGCCTTGGTGGTGGCCAGGCCCAGCCCGGATGCCCCACCGGTGACGACGGCTACCGCGTCCTTGATCTCCACTGCCCGTTCCCCTTCGAGTCGACCTACTGGTTGGTTGGGACTGTACCCGTTTGCTCAGATCCCCTTTGCTCAGACCCAGTCCCCCAGCACGGCGTCGTTGTCCTGCCCCGGCGCCCGCGGCGGGGTCGGGGTGCCCGGCTGGGTTCGGGAGAACCTCGGCGCCGGCATCGGGAAGACCGAGTCACCGACCCTGTAAAAGCTGTCGCGTTCGACGTTGTGCGGTTCGGACTCGATCTCGGCGAAGGAAAGGATGGGCGCCACGCAGGCGTCGCTGTTCGCGAACACCTCCGCCCAGTGGTCGCGGTCCTGGGCCCGGAAGGTCTCGGTTAGCGTCGCCCGCAACTCGGGCCAGCGGGTGACGTCATTCTGATCCGGCAGGTCGGCTGCATCGAGGCCCAACTTCTGCAGCAGTTCCGCATAGAACTGCGGCTCGATGGAACCCACCGAGACGTGGCGTCCGTCCGCGCATTCGTAGACGTCGTAGTAGGGCGCGCCGGTGTCGAGCAGGTTGGTGCCGCGAACATCGCTCCACAGTCCGGTGTGGCGGAACGCGAAAATCATCTGGGCCAGCACGGCGGAGCCGTCCACCATCGCCGCATCGATCACCTGGCCTACACCGGAGCGCTCCCGTTCGTAGAGGGCCGCAAGGATACCGACGAGCACGAACATCGAGCCGCCACCGAAGTCGCCGACCAGATTCAACGGCGGAACCGGCCGCTCACCCTGCCGCCCGATGGCGTGCAGAACCCCGTTGAGGGAGATGTAGTTCATGTCATGGCCGGAACGTTGGCTGCGCGGTCCGGTCTGACCCCAGCCCGTCATCCGGGCGTAGACGAGCCGTTCGTTGACCTTGGCGCAGTCCTGCGGGCCCAGACCGAGGCGTTCTGTGACGCCGGGCCGAAAGCCCTCGATGAGCACGTCGGCCTTGGCGATCAGGGCCAGCACCTGCTGGCGCCCCTCCTCGCTCTTGAGGTCCGCGGTCACCGATCGACGGTTACGCAGCAGATAGTCCTGGCTCGGCGCCGGGTCGGGCACCTTACTCGGCCGTTCGACGCGAACCACGTCGGCGCCGAGGTCGCCGAGGATCATCGCGGCGTGCGGTCCGGGTCCGATCCCGGCAAGTTCGATGACGCGCAACCCCGACAGTGGTCCCGCCATAACCCGTACCGCCCTTTCGCCGCAGGCCAGCCAACCCAGGCCAGCCACATCTTTGTACCGTGTCCTCCTGTGACCTCTTACACCGGTATCGACGACCTCACCACCTCGCTGGACGGCCACGTGCTTTCGGTGAAATTGAACCGACCGGACAGCCTCAACTCACTGACCGAGGACATGCTCAACACGCTTGCCGATGCCGTGGACCGGGCCGCCGACGATCCCGAGGTCCGGGTGATCCGTCTACTCGGAGCGGGACGCGGTTTCTGCTCCGGTGCGGGTATCGGCGTAGAGGACCGGTCGACACGGGGATCATCGACGGTCGACGGCCTGCTCCTGGCGGCCAACCGCGCGGTGAAGTCCATCACCACCTCCCCCAAGCCGGTGGTGACGGTCGTCAACGGTGCCGCCGCCGGCGTCGGGGTGTCGCTGGCATTGGCCGGCGACATCATCCTGGCCTCCGACCGGTCGTTTTTCCTGCTGGCCTTCACCAGGATCGGTCTGATGCCCGACGGCGGTGCAACCGCCCTGGTGGCCTCCGCGATCGGCCGGATCCGGGCCATGCGGATGGCATTGCTGGCCGAACGCATCAGCGCCGCGGACGCTTTCGAGTTCGGCCTGATCAGCGCCGTGTATCCGGACGCCGACCTGCCGGCACGTGCCGCGACGGTGATCGACACCCTGGTGGCCGGACCCACTGTCGCACTCGCCAGGACCAAACAAGCCATCAACGCCGCGACATTGACCGAACTCGACGGCGCCATCGGCCGCGAGACCGACGGTCAGACCGCACTGCTGACCGCCCGCGACTTCGCCGAAGGCGCCAGGGCTTTCCAGCAGCGTCGCAAGCCGGATTTCACCGATACCTGATTAGCCGAGACCTGAGCCGAGACCTGATGGCCTTGCTACATCCCAAAGATCGGCGGTAGCGCCAGCACCATGATCAGACCCCAGACCACGTGGGTCAGCACCGGGGCAAGCACCCCTCCGGTCGCCCGGCGCTGCCATCCACACACTGTTCCCAGCACCAGCGCGGCGAAGCCCAGCATCGGATTACCGGTGGCCGAGGTCGCGATCGCGTACAACAACGTCGAAATCGTCACCGGATAGAACCGGCCCAGCGCGGTGTAGAGCGCACCCCGGAAGAAAAGCTCCTCGGCAACGCCGTTGATCAGCGCGATGAGCACGATCAGCAGAAGTGGGCCGTGGTTGGTGTACTCCAAGACCCTGGTGATGCGCTCGGTTACCGCCGGAATATGCCGAACAACCAGACCGCCGAGGAGGAATATCCCTCCGAGTAGCAGCCCCAGGGCGACCCCGGTGATCACCGGTCGCTGATTACGGCCTCGCCATCTGATACTGCCGAGGTGCAGCGGACCGGACAGCAGAGACCCCAGAGTCCACACCGCCGCCAGCGACAGTGTCGACCAGTAGAACGCGGCCGCTCCGGGCTGCTGATGCAGGGAGTAGGCCATCAGCGCCGCACCGGCAACCAGCACGAGGCAGACGATTACCCGACGGCGGCGCACAACCGAAGGCCACTCCTGATGCGGCACAGCCACTTTGGTGGCGGCCGCCCGGATCTGTGCGATATGCATCCTGCCCACCGTACGAAACAAATTCATCCGAATGAATTACACAAGACTGACGTCCACCTGCGCCGCTGCCCTAGATGGCCTCGCGGTGGAGGTCGACCAGCATTTCATAGACCGCGGCGTTGTGACCGTTGCCGTCGCGTTCGGCGGCGCTGAGTTCGCGGCGCACCCGACCGGGTACCCCGGCGACCAGCATCCCGGCCGGTACCTTCATCCCCTGGGGGATCAGTGCTCCGGCAGCTACGAGGGCGCCGGCGCCGATCACCGCGCCGTTGAGGACGGTCGCCCCCATCCCGATCAGCGCACCGTCCTCGACGGTGCAGCCGTGCAGCACCGCGTTGTGCCCGACGCTGACCCCGGCGCCGACGCGGACCGGGTAATGCGGGTCCACGTGGATGACCGCGCCGTCCTGGATATTGCTGCCGGGGCCGATATCTATCGGCTCGGCCTCGGCCCGCAGGGTCGCGGAGTACCAGACACTGGACCGCGCGGCGAGGCGCACCTGGCCGATCAGGCTGGCATTGGGAGCCGCCCAGGCAGCCGGATCC
The DNA here is from genome assembly GCA_964527015.1 of uncultured Mycobacterium sp. Classification (GTDB taxonomy): domain Bacteria; phylum Actinomycetota; class Actinomycetes; order Mycobacteriales; family Mycobacteriaceae; genus Mycobacterium. Next base: position 6,716 of record CAZGPT010000009.1, read on the forward strand.
ACCTCGGGACTGTGGCCGCGAATGCTGACCGTCAGCGGTCCGATGCCGGCTCCGGAGCCAGGTTCACCCATGTCCAGCATCGTAAGGGTCCGCAATCGTAAGGCCGAACATGCCACGACCACAGCGGCGTGCAGTGCGGCCCGCCGTTTTATGTCTGCTTCGGGTTTTCGGACCGGTTCGGGCGTTTTGGGTAACGAAACCGAAACCGTTTACGATGCCAGAGGCGTCACGGCCTGCCGCCGTGAAGACGATGAACCAGGAGACACCGGTGAGCATTCGTACCAAGACCCTTGGCGTCGCCGCAGCGATCGCCGCGATCACCGTCGCCATCCCGACGGCCGTCCAGGCCTACGCCGACCCCACCCCCGAACCCGTGGAACCCAGCCCGGCCACCACGTCGGAAGCGGCCACGACGTCGACACCGACCTCCACCAAGGTCCCCGACCCACAGGGGCCGGGCTGCGACGACTACCGCAACCAGACTTCCGAGGGTCCGGGCTCGATCGATTCGATGGCCCTGCAAACCGCGTCCGAGGCCATCGCCAGCAACCCCGAACTGAGTACCTTCAGCGGGTTCATCTCCGGCAAGCTCAACCCCGACATCAACATCGTGAGCGTTCTCGACGGCGGACCCTACGTCGTGTTCGCCCCGACGAACGCGGCATTCGAGAAACTGGATCCGACCACCCTCGAAGTCCTCAAGGTCGATCCGGTGGTCCTGCTGCCCGTGCTCTTCTACCATATGGTGCTGGGCTACCTGGGACCCAACGATGTCGAGGGCACGATGCCCACCCAGGACGGCCGGGACATCGTGGTGGCCGGCGACGGTGGCGATATCACGGTCAACGACAACCGGGTGGTGTGCGCCTACACCGCCCGCGGCGCCTACATCTACATGATCGACGAGGTGCTGATCCCGCCGACACCGGCTGCCGAGGCAGGCGTCTCGACCACCCCGTCATCGAGCACCGAGACCTCCAGCACCGAGACGTCCAGCGCCGAACCGCCGACCGCTACGACCACGGCGACGGCGGCGACCACCGCGGCGCCGGCCGCCGAGGCAACGACACCGGAGACCCCGACGTCAGCTGCGGCACCGGCCACCACCACCGCGACACCCGCCGCCTAGGAAGGCCTGTGGGGGCCTAAGAGGGGGCGGCGGAGGGGGCGGCCCGAGAGCAGGGTCAGCGCGCCTTCCATACCGGGGCGCGCTTCTGAGCGAAGGCCATCGGGCCCTCCATGGCGTCCTCGGAGGTGAAGACCACCCTCATCTCCCGGTTGGAGCGCTTCCAGGAGTCCCTCTCTGCGGTGATGGCACCGTCGTCGACCCCGGCCGCCACCCGCTTGCTGGCCTGAACAGCGAGCGGCGCGTTCACGGTGATCCGCTCGGCCAGGGCCACCGCGGCCTCGAGCACCGACCCGCCGTCGGGCACGACCTGGTTGATCAGGCCCCAGCGGAGCGCCTCCTCGGCGCTGATCGGCTCGCCGGTCAGCAGCAGCTCCATGGCAACCTTGCGGGGCAGTTGGTCAACGATGCGGAAAACTCCGCCGGCGGCGGCGATCAGGCCGCGCTTGACCTCCGGCAGCCCGAACCGCGCGCTGACCTGCGCGACGACGAGGTCGCTGGCCAGTGCCAATTCTGTACCACCACCGAGCGCGGTGCCGTTCACCGCGGCGATCACCGGCTTGTCGATGAAGTGCTGCACGAATCCGGCGAATCCCCACTCCGGGTGCTCCGGGTGGAAGATGTTCTCCCCGCGGGAGATGGCCTTGAGGTCGGCACCGGCGCAGAACGACTTATCGCCCGAACCGGTAATCACCACCGCCCAGATCGCCGGGGCGTCCTGGGCCTGCTGCAGCGCGTCGCCGAGGCCGATGCTGACCGCGGCGTTGACCGCGTTGCGAGCCTCCGGACGGTTGATCGTGATAATCAGGGTGTTACCCCGGCGCTCGGTCAGAGCACCCGGGCCCGCTTCGCCGTCCGACGACGATCGTTGAGGAGTCGGACCATCAGACACCGACATGACTACAGCAGCTCGAGGATCGTCGCGTTGGCCTGGCCGCCACCCTCGCACATGGTTTGCAGTCCATAGCGAATCCCATTGTCCCGCATGTGATACAGCATGGTCGTCATGATCCGTGCCCCCGATCCGCCGAGCGGGTGGCCCAGTGCGATGGCGCCGCCGTTCGGGTTCAGTTTGGCCTCGTCGGCACCGATCTCCTTGAGCCAGGCCATCGGCACCGGGGCGAATGCCTCGTTGACCTCGAACACGCCGATTTCATCGATGCTCAGCCCGGAACGTGCCAGCGCCTTCTGGGTGGCCGGGATCGGCGCGGACAGCATCATCACCGGGTCGGCACCGGCCAGCACCGCGGTGTGGACGCGGGCAAGCGGCTTGCGGCCCAACGACTCCGCCTTTTCCGCCGACATGAACAGCAGCGCTGCCGAACCATCGGAGATCTGCGAGGAGTTGCCGGCGTGGATCACGCCGTCCTCGGAGAAGGCCGGCTTCAGTTGCGCCATCTTCTCCAGGGTGGTTCCGCGGCGAATACCCTCGTCCTTGAGCACCACCGCGCCATCGGGATCGTTGATCCCGACGATTTGATCGTCGAAGGCGCCGCTGTCCTGTGCACTGGCGGCCTTCTCGTGCGAATCGAGCGAAAACTGGTCGAGCGCGGTGCGGGTCAGGCCCCACTTCTGCGCCATCATCTCCGCGCCGATGCCCTGGTTGGGGGTCCGGTCGTAGCGGGCCTTGAATCGGGCCGGGTACGGGTTGCCGCCGTTGGCCAGCGAGGCGCCCATCGGGGTGCGCGACATCGATTCCGCTCCGCCGGCGACCACGGCGTCATAGTGGCCGGCCACCACTCCGGCAGCGGCGAAGTGCACCGACTGCTGGCTGGAGCCGCACTGACGATCCACCGTCACACCGGGGATGGTCTCCGGCCAGCCGGCCGTGAGCACCGCGGTCCGGGCGATATCCAGCGCCTGTTCACCGGCCTGCATCACACAACCCCAGATGACGTCATCGATGACCTCCGGGTCGACCCCGGCCCGTTCAACCAGTCCGCTCAGCACCTGGGCCGACAGTTCGGCCGGGTGCACGCCGGACAGACCGCCGTTGCGCCTGCCCACCGGCGCACGCACAGCCTCGACGATTACCGCTTCCGCCATCGGGTTCTCCTTACCTGGATATCGACTGGATTCTGATTCTGGCAGACCAACCAACCGTTTGGTCAACCCGGGTCGAGGTGAACGGGAAGGTCGTCATCCCACGGTTGTCGGGCCACCATGTCTGCAACATTGACATGCCCCCGCTCGAACTCCCCGGTAGCCGCGTCCACGAGGCGGTAACTCTGGGTTTGCCGATGGATCGGCTGGGCGTCGAGAATCACCACCCGAACCTCGCCCGGCTCGAATCGGCAGCGCCGCTGGATCGCGCCGATGAGCTGCTCACCGTGCATGTGACCGTCGCCGAAGTTCCATCCCAGCGCCGTGCTGCAGATACGTTCACCGTCGGTGACCGAGTAGTCGCCCTCGTCCTGCCCCGCCATCGCCCGGTGGGCCAGGGTGAACAACGCTCGGCCGTGGGTGTTGAAACCACGGAACGCGTATCCCATGTAGAGCGGGATCTGCGCGGCCTCCTTACTGCCGTAGAACTTCTCAAGCTGGGCCGCCGGCATGTTAGCGATGCTGACCAGACTTCTGCTGATCTTGTCCTCCGCGGACGCCGTCAAGCACCACAGCGTGGTGTCCCAGTTGCCGGCGTAGTAACGCATACCGGGCAGAAAGGAAATCTTCTGTGGCATCAGATTTCCTGCGACGACCACGCCGACCATCACCGCGAACAGGAGCAGCGGCCACGGGGTGGTGATATCACCGAGACCCACGCCTGCATGACCGACGAACAGTGACAGCACGGCGAAGATCATGAAGACGTTCCACTCCAGCGGCACCCCCATCGGGATGGCGCTGAGAATGCCCAGATGGAAGCAGACCATCACCGTGGCGGCCACCGCCGTGGGCCAGCCACCGTGGGAGAAGAACAGCACCAGCGGCACCAGTCCCTCGATCGCGGTGCTGAGGTGAGCGAGCGCCTTGGACGGCCAGCCGGGTCGCAGGTCATCGGGAAACCGTGTGAAGAAGGCGCGTTTGAGTGCCCGCGGCCGGATCACCGGACTGTTGGACATCATCGTCGAGATCACGAACGGAAAGTGTTGGGTGAGTTTTGAGGTCGCCGCCCCGATCCAGATCACCACGCAGGCCAACTTCGCCGCGACGATCCCGTCCGGGCCCCCGATCAGAAAAGCGATGACGAACGGCACGTACACCTCGCCGCGGGCGGCCAGGAAGATGACCTTGTCCCGCAGGCCGATCAGGGCCAGCAGCACCAGAATCGCCCATGACTGCCAGGCCGGGAGCAGACCGACGTCGGTGCCCAGCGCCGGAATAGGACCCGTGCCGTCCGAGAACAACGCGACGATGAGCATCACCAGCAAACCCGCGTACAGCAGGATGTCCAGTGGTTCGCGATTGTCACCGCGGGTCAGCGGAACCCGGTTAGGCCATGGCGGAAGCCGAATCGTGTTGGGCCGCAACCAGTAGAGCGGCGAACCGATCGGCGGGAAGAAACGGTTGTTGAGGGGGCCGAACCCGCAGCCGAGGCCGATGACCTCGAAGAGCATGGTGTACAGCACGACCTTCTGGAAAACGATCGGCTCGGTCCACCACTGGCCGATAGTGGACAGGCCGTCGATACCCTCGGTGGCCAGCGCGAAGAGTATCGCCACCGCGATATAAGCCACTATTTTCAGCACATAGAACAGGTGCAGTGCGACTGGCGTGCCGAAACCGACCTCGGCCCAGTGCCGGGCCATTGGCCGGATCTTCTCCGAACGAGTGCCCTTGCTCCACTCCTCGAAGTCGACGACAGGCACTTCCTGTTTGAGAAAACCCACTGCTCCTTCATATCCGCGAGCGGGTGCGGAAGACCCCGTTTCCGGCCGAAAACATCGCCGGTGGCAGCGGTCCCCTTGGTGGGACCGCTCACCGGGGGCATCCGAACACACCGCTGAGCCGGTCGAGGTAGTGATCGACATCAATGACCGACGGGTCCGCGTGAACGCTGACGGCGACGGTATCGCCGATGCCGTGCACACCATGGGTGAGGCCCATCATCGGTGACAATGCCGGATATCCCGCGGTCATCAGGACCCGTTTCCCGCCGAACATGAGGTCGGCCGCCCCACGGTTGACGCTAGAGACCACGGTGTGTCCGGAAACCGCGGGTGGCCGTGCCGCGGGGTCGAACCGGCCGACCGCCCAGCGCAGCACCGGGGCCGGCACCGACGCGAACGCCGCAGCAGAGGTCTGGATCGCCGGATGCCGACCGCGGCGGCGGTGGTCAGCCAATTGAGCTGTGATGCGTTCGGCACGACAGGGCCGGTCGAGTTCCGGGAGAAGATCGACGCCGACACTTCGAAAATTGTTGTTCGCCGCAGGCATTGACTCTGCCGTCTCTACCCCGAACTTTGATCCGGTAGCCATCGGAACCTCAGCGCCGAGCCGGCTGACGTCCTCGCCCCGGTCGGCGAGGTAGCCACTGAGGGCTTCGGCGACCGCCACGAGGGCGCCGACGGTGACGGTAGGCCCGGGTATCCGGGTGCGATCGAGCACCAGGGTGCGCACGACGGTTGCCCGGCTGCGGCCGGCGTTGACGCTGAGCACCGGTCGGGGCAACCCAGGTGGAGCAATCAGGCCGGCCTCGACCTCGCGCACCAGTCGCCGATGCGCCTGCGCCGCGACCGCCGCGCGCCACGGCAGCACACCGCGATCGGGCCGACTTCTCGGCGTAGCGGGCTGGCGCCGGCCCAGCAGGGTGGCAGCCAGCGATGCCGCCCGGACGCCGTCGCCCAGCGCGTGGGAAATCTGAACCACCACCACCGACCCCGCCGCCGCCGACGGAGCACCCGAACGGGCACCCGAACGGGCACCCGGCCGATGACCGCGGGAGGGAATGCCCAGCACCCGCGGGAGCACGTGGACCCGCCAGGCCATCCGACTCTGATCGAGCGGAGCCAGCCGCCGCACCGTGTCCAGACAGCCCTCCCAGTCCTGCCCGTCGCGGCTGTGCACGACAAACTGGTCATCGGTGGGCTGCACCGGTTGCCACCGCGGGTAGCCCCACCTGCGGTCGTCGACCGCGCGCAGGCAGAGATTCGGGCAACCGCGCGCCCGTCGACGCACTTCACCGATGGCGGCAGCGATATCGACGGGTGTCCCGTCGAAGGCGTAGAGCAAGAACTGATCGTTGGGAACCGTCTTCGAAAGCCAGAACAGCTGCGCGTCGGCGGCCGCCATCGGTTGCATGCGGCGATTTTCACCGGGCTGCGATTCACTCATGCGGCTGGCGGCGGCTCAGGCCGGATCAGTTGAAGCCTTGAGGAACTCCACGATCCGGCGACCGACCTCGTCGGGTTTTTCGAGTTGCAGAAAGTGTCCCGCGTGCGGCATGACGGCGACCTCACTCCCCTCGGGTAATCCTGCGGCGACGTGGGGAGCGAATTTCGATGTGACACAACCATCGTCTGCCCCGTGCAGGTAAAGAGTCGGCAGTCGGGGCGGCTCGGTCCACCACCGGTGCAATTCGGCATAGCGGACCGGGGGCCGTTGGTTGCGCAGGGTTGCACGGTAGGGCCCGAGTGCGGCTCGCCAACGATCCGGCGCCCCGATGGCAGCGTCGACGTGCCGGAGATCCTGGGCTGCCGGATATCTCGGCGACCACCGCCGCCAGAGCAGCGGCACAATCCAGGACTCCGACCGCTCCGGCAGGAGCGGAAGTTGGAAGTAGGCCATGTACCAGCTCCGGATCAGCTGGCGGGGGATCAACCGGAGGGGATTCGTCCGGCCGGCGCGCAGCGTCGCGGCCGGCGGCACGGACATCACCACCGCCTTGCCGAACGGGCTGCCGGGCATCGCGGCCAGACCGGTTGCCGCGACCGCTCCCCAATCGTGCCCGATCACCACATCGCCGTCGCCCGGACCCGCGGCGGCATGCACCTGCAGGGCGTCGTCCATCAGGGCCCCGAGGTGGTACGCCCCGTCCTTCGGCAGCGAAGAGGGCACGTATCCGCGCATGAAGGGAGCGATCACCCGATATCCGGCCGCCACCAGGTGCGGCGCCAGCTTCCGGAAACCGTAGGCGGTATCGGGAAACCCATGCAGGCACAGGGCGATCGGGCCGTCGCCAGGACCCCAGGTCAGTGCGCGCAGCTGCACCGTAGGTGCGGTGATGTCGATCCAACGCGGTTCGGGCATCATCGACCCCATTCCCTTGGTCAGCGCCTTGGTCAGCGCGATGGTGAGTCCGGTAGCGCCTCGAAGCCGGAGATCAGCCAGCGTTCATCGGCCCTTTCCATACTGACCCGCACGCTTGAGTTGGCTGGGGGCGGGGCATCCTTTCCGATCGCCGTGGTCTGGTCGACATATACGAGCGCAACGGTCTGATCAGGCTCAGCCGACACCACCGCGGCAGCGGCGAGAGGACGGGGATGTTCGGGACGGCCGGGGCCGACGGTCATGAGACGAACTCGACGGCGGAGATTTTGAATTCGCCGCCGTCCCTGATGACACTGACCCGGGTGCGCCAGTTCTTGAGTCGCCGTTCGGGGGCTCCCCGGTTGGACGTTATGACGGTCAGGGCCACCAGGACTTGACCACTGTCACCGTCGCTGGACTCCAGACCGGCCTCCGCGACGGTTCCCGCCGACTTCGATCCCGCCTTGCGCGCCGCGTCCTTGAAGGACTCCGCGCGCTCGGCGAAATCGTCGCGAAGTGCGCCGGTCGAGGTGTCCAGGATGCGTTGCACATCGGCGTCGACTCGTTCATGGTCAATGGTGGTCAGGGCCAGGACGCCCGCCTGAGCGGCAGCGACCATGGATTCGCGCATCTGCTCACCGCGGCGAATGTGGATATCCCAGCCGCCCAACGCCCCGGTGATCAGCACCAATACCGCTGTACCGGCGATCACCCAACGGTGCGGCCGAGCGGTGTCGGCCGCGGAAGTGACCGCCTCGTCGCCGGCAATCGAAACTTCGCCGACCCCGTCGGCCCCGTCGGCCCCGTCAGCCATAGCGGCTCCTCCGCGAACAGTGCGGCCGTCGTCCGCATTGGGCCGTCAGGCTACCGCCGTCTTCCGGCGGTAACGTGCGGTGCACACCCCCGGAGAGGAGTCGCTCGTGAGCGTCGCAACCGTGGAGTTCCGCGGCGACCGGGACCTGACCCTGATTGCCGACGAGTGGAACCGTGGTACCGCCGACCCGGCGCGCCCCACCATCCTGATGCTGCACGGCGGGGGCCAGAACAGACTTTCCTGGAAGAGCACCGGACAGACGCTGGCCGAAAACGGCTTTCACGTCATCGCTCTTGACGCCCGCGGCCACGGCGACAGTGACCGGGCACTGAACGCCGAGTACTCCCTCGCCGCTCTGGTCGGCGACGCCGCGGCCGTGGTTGATCAGATCGGTCGGCCGGTGGTGCTGATCGGGGCCAGTATGGGCGGAATGACCGGGATCCTCCTGGCGAATCAGCTTGGCCCACGACTCGTGACCAAGCTCGTGCTGGTCGACGTGGTGCCGCGATTCGAGCACCAGGGCACCTCCCGCATCGTCGACTTCATGTCCCGCCACGTGCATGGTTTCGACAACCTCGAGGATGCCGCCGACGCGATCGCCGCGTACCTGCCGCATCGGCGACGGCCCCGGAAACTTGATGGCCTGACCAAGAATCTGCGCTACCGTGACGGCCGCTGGCACTGGCACTGGGATCCCGCATTCGTCACATCCGGCGGCGATGAACCCTTCGCCGAGGTGGAGGTTCTGGAGCAGGCAGCCATCGGCTTGAGGATCCCGATCCTGCTGATTCGCGGAAAACTCTCCGATGTGGTCAGTGAGGAGGGTGTCGCGGATTTTCTGGCGAAGGTGCCGGGCGCGGAGTTCGTCGAACTGTCCAACGCGGGCCATACCGCCGCCGGGGATGACAACGACGCGTTCACCGGCGCCGTCGTCGCGTTCCTCACAGGTTGAAACCGGCTGTGAGGCCCCGGTCCGCGCCTACGACACGGGACAGTTGAATGCGTTGGTCTGGCGGGATCTCGACCGACTCACCCGCCAACCCCGCCAACTGACGGACTGGATCGACGCCGCCGAAAACACCTCGACTCCGGGATCTACCTTTACGCGGAAGGAAACGAGCCGGTCCGGGCATGCCCCGGAGGCCCCGACCGCCGCAAAGCCGCCCACGTCAACTGCTCCGGCTTCCACATAGACCTGGCGTCAGAGGCAGTGGTCGCCGAACGTATCCGCACCTATCCGCGCCTATCCGCGCACTCGATCTCAAATGCGTTGGGGTCACTGTTCGACGCGACTCGATGCGACCCGCGTGTCGCATTTGATGCCAGAGCGTGCAAATCCAACAGATTCGTTGGATTCGGGTTTCTCGGACGCGATTGAGTACCGTGAGTTGCTATGAACGACGACCAATACAACCAAGCCCTGTTCGGCAAGGTCGGCGCCCCGACTACACCGAAGGCATACATCGCCGCGCTCAGGCGACTCCTGAAGACATCGGTGACACATCTGGCGCAGGTCGACGGGACGAAAAGGCGGGTGTACTGGATTGATGGCCGCAGTCTTGGCTGGCTTGAATGCCGTGGAGTGCAGGACGTGGACGCAGCCATCTCCGGGCAAGTTATTCAACTGAGGGATGCGTACGTCGAACTGAAGGTCGAAGTCGTCGCCGACCGACTGAACGGCAAAGTCGAGTCTGGACGTCTCTTGAGAATTTCAGCGCCACACGGCGACCGGATCGAGTTAAGCGCGTCGCCGAGGTCGGTACCAGACTCCGAGGTACGGGCAAGAATCGAGACATTCATGGATCAGGTCTTGTTGGCGATTGCAGGGCACAGCTTCATTGGAGCCACTGCGCCGAAAGACTGACCACGCGGTCTCCACCTCCGCTTGTGGTGGTCATTTGATCGGCCTTTCTATTTCGTGGTTCTAGACGTCCCTCCATGTCGGAACTCGACCACATCGCCGTCGGTCATCACGTAGTCCTTACCTTCTATCCGGACCTTGCCGGCGGCTTTGGCCGCGGCCATCGACCCGGCCGCCGTCAGATCGTCGAACGAGACCACTTCGGCCTTGATGAAGCCCTTCTCGAAATCGGTGTGGATCACCCCTGCCGCCCGAGGAGCCGTATCCCCTTGGTGAATCACCCAGGCACGTGCCTCCTTGGGGCCGGCGGTGAGGTAGGTCTGAAGTTTCAGCGTATGGAATCCCGCGCGGGCCAATGCATCCAGACCACGTTCATGTTGTCCGATCGACTCCAGCAATTCGGCGGCGGACTCGTCGTCGAGCTCCTGCAACTCCGCTTCGATCTTGGCGTCGAGGAACACCGCGTCGGCCGGTGCCACCAGCGCACGCAACTCGGCGATCCTGGTCTCATCGCTCAGAACCGCTTCATCGGCGTTGAACACGTACAGGAACGGCTTGGTGGTCAGCAGGTTCAGTTCGCACAGCACCGCCGCCGCTCCCGCGGCACCGGCGAACAATGTCGTGCCTTGGTTGAGCACCTGCTGGGCAGCGACCGCGGCCTCGTGCGCGGGCTTACGGTCCTTGTTGTTGCGGGCCTCCTTTTCCAGCCGGGGCAACGCCCTTTCCAAGGTCTGCAGGTCGGCCAGGATCAGTTCGGTCTCGATTATCTCGATATCGGAGCGCGGGTCCACCGCACCATCGACATGCACGACGTCGTCGTCGGCGAAGACCCGGACCACCTGACAAATGGCGTCGCACTCCCGGATATTGGCCAGGAACTTGTTGCCCAGTCCGGCCCCTTCGGAGGCTCCTTTGACGATGCCGGCGATGTCGACGAAGGTGACCGGCGCGGGCAGGATCCGTTCTGAGGAGAACATCTCCGCCAACCGGCCCAACCGTGGATCAGGCAGTGGCACCACGCCCTCGTTGGGCTCGATGGTGGCGAACGGGTAGTTGGCCGCCAGTACGTTGTTGCGGGTCAACGCGTTGAACAAGGTCGATTTACCGACGTTGGGCAGACCCACGATTCCCAGGCTGAGGCTCACGGGGTCACAAGTCTAGGAGAACCGGTCAGTGGACCGTTGCGCATCAGCCACGCCAGGGCGTGCTGGCCACGTTCACGCTGGCGCAACCGGTACGGTCTAGGGGTGCAAAATCAGCGGACGGTCGGTGCCGACCAGGGCTCCGCGTTCGCGCACCGCGCAGGTGTGCCGTGGTGGGGCGCGGTGCTCATTGCGGTGATGGCCACACTGGTCGGCTTCGCGATCGAGGCCGGGTCCGGTCGGCAGGAACTCGGGACCGTTTTCGCGGTCTGCTACGCGCTGGGTTGCATCGCCGCGGTCGTCACAGTCCGGCGATCGGCCATCTTCACCGCCATCATCCAACCGCCGCTACTGCTGTTCGTCGCCGTGCCGCTCGCCTATTTTCTGCTGCACGGATCGGCCTTCAACGGCCTCAAGGACATTGCGATCAGCTGCGGCTACCCACTGATCGAGCGCTTCCCGCTGATGCTGTTCACCTCGGCCGCGGCGCTGCTCATCGGCTTGGTTCGCTGGTATCTCGCGATGTCGGCGCCGGTCCGGCCGCAGGGAGCCGCAGCCGCCGCATCCGGAGGGCCGGGGCTGCTCGCCGGGCTGACCGCGAAACTGTCGTCCGCCTTTTCGTCGGCCTTTTCGTCGGCCTCTTCGTCGGCCTTTTCGTCGGGCATTGCAGGGAACGGCACGCAGGTTCGGGAAGCCGGCGCGGACTCGGTCGATCCACCGGCCCGGGCCCGACACGGGATCGACCGGCCCGCGGCGGAGCGCCGCCCACGCCGGGCACGGCAGCCACGCGAGCGCACATCAGCCCGATCCCGCCAGCGCGGGCCCCGAATCGGGGAGGGGAGCGACGCACCACCCCGGCCCCGGCGGGAATCCACCCGGCGTGCCGCTTGGGACGACGACCGCGTGATCGACCCGCCGCGCCGACGGCCCCGTGAACCACGAGATCAGCGTGAGCCGCGGCGCACACCCCCACCGCCCCGCCGAGAGCCCCGGGAACGCCGGGACCATCGAGGTCATCAGGACTGGGGCCCTGAGCCGTGGGCCCCCGGGGGCGAGTTCCCGCCGCTATCGGACCGCGCCGGGGGCTTCGAGCGACGCCCGACCGCGTCTTCGGACCGGGGTTACCGGTCCCGTCCGGCTTATGACCGGCATTCGCCTGACCCGTACCCGCCTCGGGGGCCGCGTCGCCGGCCGACCCCGGAGACACCGGAATCCAATCACCACCCGGTTTCCCGGGTGCGCTATCGGGGTTCCGGGCCGGATAGCGACTACCCGGAGGATCGCCGGAACCGGCCGGTCCGCTAACCGGTCAGGAGCGCGTGCGCCGGATTTCCCGGGGTAAGGCGAACACCGTCGTCTCGTTCGCCGTGGTGACCGTCTGAACCGTGCCGTAGCCGCATTCGGATAGCCGATCGAGCACACCGCTGACCAGGATTTCCGGTACCGACGCACCGGATGTGACCCCGACGGTCAGCACGCCATCCAGCCAGGACGGGTCGAGGTCATCGGCGTAGTCCACCAGGTGCGCCGCACCAGCGCCGGCGCCGAGAGCGACCTCGACCAGACGCACCGAGTTCGAGGAGTTGCGGGAGCCGACGACTATCACCAAGTCGCACTCCGGCGCCATCGCCTTGACCGCACCCTGGCGGTTCTGGGTGGCGTAGCAGATATCGTCACTCGGCGGATCCTGCAATTTCGGGAACCGTTCCCGCAGCCGGGCCACGGTTTCCATCGTCTCGTCGACGCTCAGGGTCGTCTGCGAAAGCCAGATCACCTTGTCCTCGTCGCGGACGGTCACTGAGTCGACCCCGTCCGGTCCATCCACCAACTGCACGTGCTCTGGAGCCTCGCCGGCGGTCCCGATGACTTCTTCGTGTCCCTCGTGGCCGATGAGCAGAATGTCGTAGTCCTCGCGGGCGAACCGCTTGGCTTCGTTGTGCACCTTGGTCACCAGCGGGCAGGTCGCGTCAATCACCTGTAGTTCACGCTCGGCGGCCGATTCCCGAACGGTTGGGGCCACACCATGAGCGGAGAACACCACGATCGAACCCTCCGGCACCTCGTCCGCCTCTGCGACGAACACCGCCCCGCGCCGGGCCAGCGTATCGACGACGTGGCGGTTGTGAACGATCTCGTGACGGACGTACACCGGCGCGCCGTGGCGCTCCAGGGCCCGTTCAACTGTCTCGACGGCGCGATCGACACCCGCGCAGTACCCACGCGGTTCGGCCAGTAGCACCCGCTTGCCGTCCAGGCGTGCTGGCAGGCCGGTCATGCCCGGTATCCCCATGTTGACGGATGACGACATGGCATAAGGGTACGTTCTCCCCCGCAGGGACGCCTCGCCCGTACGCTAGGGCGCATGGCAACTGCTCCGTACGGGATTCGTCTGCTGGTCGGCGCCGCCGTGATCGCCATCGAGGAGACCCGCAGGCTGCCGCAGACGATCATCATGTATCCGATGACGGTGGCCAGCACGGTCGCCCAGATCGTGATGAAGATGCAGCAGGACCTCGCCGGTCTCGCGATCAAGGGCGACACCGCCCTGGAGACCATATTTCCGCCGAAAGACGAGAAACCGGACTGGGCGACCTTCGACGAGGATCTGCCCGCCGAAGACCGGCCGCCGACCAACGGCGAACGCCAGACAGAGGGACGCTTCGCGCTGTACTCGGTGACCGACAACGTCGGCGCACCGACCAGGTCCGGCGGCGCCGGGAAGGTCACCAACAAGGCTGCAGACAGAACCACGCCGAAAGCCGCCACCGAACCGCCACCTATCGCCGTCGAGCTGGACTACGAGTCGTTGACGCTGGCGCAACTGCGCGCCCGGATGACATCGTTGTCGGTGGCCGACCTGAAGGCCTTGCTGGCCTATGAAGAGTCCGCCAGGGCGCGCGCTCCGTTCCAGACCCTGCTGGCCAACAGGATCACCCGCGCGACAGCCAAGTGAGCGAGAAGCCGGCCTCCGTGCCGGACGGGTCATCGGACAACCCCTTCCCGGTCCGCGCGGTTGCGATCCGGGTGGCGAAGTGGATCGACAGACTCGGCACCGTCTGGGTCGAGGGCCAGCTCACCGAGATCCGGATCCGCAACTCCACGGCCTACATGGTGTTGCGCGACCCGGCTGCCGACATGTCGCTCAGCGTCAACTGCGGCGCCCAACTGGTTCGGACGGCACCGGTCAAGATCACTGAGGGCACCCAAGTGGTGGTCTGCGGGCGACCGCAGTTCTACACCGGCCGGGGCTCGTTCTCACTGCGAATCAGCCAGATTCGCGCAGTCGGGTTGGGCGAACTGCTGGAGCGGATCGCACGTCTTCGAAAGCTGCTCGACGCCGAGGGCCTTTTCGATCCGCGACTCAAGCGGCCGCTGCCGTTCCTGCCGAACCTGATCGGTCTGATCACCGGCCGGTCCGGTGCCGCCGAGCACGACGTGACCACCGTGGCTGCCGCTCGCTGGTCGGGGGTCCGCTTCGCTATCCGCAACACCGCGGTGCAGGGGCCGACAGCGGTGGCGCAGATCATCGGCGCGCTGCAGGACCTGGACGGCAACCCCGAGGTGGATGTCATCGTCATCGCCCGCGGCGGCGGAAGTGCGGAGGACCTGCTGCCATTCTCCGACGAAACGCTGTGTCGGGCTATCGCCGCGTGCGAAACTCCGGTGGTCAGCGCGGTCGGCCACGAACCGGATAACCCGCTCTGCGATTTGGTTGCCGACCTGCGGGCGGCCACTCCGACCGACGCCGCCAAGAAGGTGGTGCCCGACGTCCGCACCGAATTGGCCCGGGTCGCCGAGCTGCGGCGCCGGAGTGCCCAGGCGCTGCGCAGTTGGGTGGGCCGCGAACAGCGGGAACTGGCCCAGCTGCGCAGCCGGCCGGTGCTGGCCGAACCACTGCACATGGTGACCGAACGGGACGCGGAGGTGCAGCGCGCAAGATTGACGATTCGCCGTGACATCACCCGTCTGGTGACCGCGGAGGCCGCAGGCATCGGACATCTGTCGGCCCGGCTGGCCACACTCGGTCCAGCCGCCACGCTGGCCCGCGGGTACGCGGTGGTGGTCGGCGACGGCGGGACCGTCCTGCGTTCGGCAGCCGATGCGCCGGCCGGCACCGCGCTGCGCATCAGGCTTTCCGACGGCGCGGTGGGCGCGGTCAGTACCGGAGCGCAGGAGGGAGCACCATGAGCAAGAACAGCACAGACGGCAAGAACGGCACGGACGGCACGGACGGCACGGA
>CAZGPT010000009.1:22187-37531 GCA_964527015.1 uncultured Mycobacterium sp.
ACGGCACGGACGGCACGGACGGCACGGAAGAAGTCCAGCCGGTTAGCAGCTTGGGCTACGAGGCGGCCCACGAGGAGTTGGTCGACGTGGTGCGCCGGCTCGAACAGGGCGGGTTCAGCCTTGAGGAGTCGTTGCGGCTCTGGGAGCGCGGCGAAGAGCTCAGCAAACGCTGCGAGCAGCACTTGGACGGGGCTCGCGCCCGAATCGAAGAGGTGTTGGACACCGCCGGAGACGCCGGCGAGGGCACCGCCGACTGATCTACCTACGGCCGGTCTCGGGTCGGATCCTGTTCCCCCAGCGTGCGCTCGGGATTGTGATAGTCGTTGACACCACCGGGCAGAGGCAGCCGCGGAGGCGGGATCCACTCGGTCGTGCCGTTCGGCTGCTTCCGGGTCGCCCACCCGCCCGGGGCGATCAATCGGTGGTGGGGCTTACAGGCAAAGGTCAGCTGATCAATGTTGGTCAGTCCGCCTCGGCACCACTGCTCGACATGGTGAACCTGGCTGAGGTATCCCGGTGCGTCACAACCCGGGAAGGTGCAGCCCCGCTCCTTCGCGTGCAGCACGATGCGTTGGTCAGCTGAGGCGATCCGGCGAGTCCGGCCCAGGTAGAGCGGGCATTCCAGATGCTTGTCGAAGATGGCCAGGTAGTGCCATGAATGAGCGGCCATCCGGATCACATCGCCCATCGGCAACCGGGTTCCACCTCCGGTCGCCGCCCAACCGGAACCCGAACATAGCTGCTCGAGGGTCGCGGTGGCGATGATTGTCACCGGCAAACCATTGTGCTGCCCGAGTGCGGCATCCCCGAGCATGCTTCGGGTCAGCGCGGCCAAGGCGTCGTGCTGACGCTGCGGCATGCTGCGCGCGTCACGGTCGGCGACCTCCTGACTGGGCTCACCGCCGACGGTGGCGGACTGATCGGCTGGATTGCACATCCCCGGCGCGGCGAACTTCGCAAACAACGCGTCGATCATCGCCCGCAGTTCCGGGGTGGCCGTGAGCGTGCCGATGCTGATGCCATCGCGCCGCTGCGGACTCCAGCTGAAACCGCGCCGCCGGGAACGAAACTCGTCGGAGAACGTACCGTCCGGATTGATGTCAAGCGCCAGCCGATCGGCGACTTTCTCCAACTGATCGGGCCGCAACTCGGCCGCTTTTCCCGCCAGGAACGCCTCGGCCTTTTCAGTCGTCGACGGGTTGATGTCCACGGGCAGATCCCGGTGGAACTTCTGAATGACCCGCAGGTGTTCGACATCGAGCAAACCCGCCTTCCAGGCCTTGGCGGTGGCCGGCAGCGCAGGCGGGAGTGGCGATCCGGCCAGCGTGGTCCGCGGCCGTAACTGTGCGGCATCGTTCAGACGGCGGCGGGCCTCTCTGGTGGTGATACGCAGCACGTCGGCGATTAGCTTGCACCGGACCCCGCCCAGTTCTGTGTCATCGCACCGGTCCACGGCGGCGGCGACATCATAGGCACATGCTATTGCCCGACGCCGCGCGGCCTCCAGGCGCTCCATCGCCTCGACCCGTTCCCAGGCGGGCAGCGTCTCCCAGTCCACCGCTCCGACCGCGGCCACCGCGGCGTCCAGTACCGAGAAAACCTCGGCCACCTTATTCGAAAGCATGTTCGAAGTTTATCGACCCGGTCGGACATTTCGGCCATTCACATCGGATAGTGCAGCCAGCCGAGCAGTGGCCTGTCGATGAACACGCGATTGTGGACAGGCAGGATGTAACCATGGTCGATGCCGTGCTGGTGACGGGCGCGTTCGGACTGGTGGGCAGCGCGACCGTCCGCCACCTCGCCGCCGAGGGCCGCCATGTCGTCGCCACTGACCTCGACACGCCCGCCAACCGGAAGTCGGCGATGTCACTTCCCGCCGGGATCACGGTGCACTGGGCCGACCTGACCGACCCGGCCCAGGCCGACCGTCTCCTCGCCGCGGTGCAGCCGGCGGCGTTGATCCACCTGGCTGCGATCATCCCGCCCATGTGCTACGCCCAGCCTGTTCCGGCCCGCAAGGTCAATGTTGAGGCCACCGAAAATCTAGTGAACTCCGCTGGGGCACAGAAGAATACACCCCGGTTCATTCAGGCCTCCAGCATCGCCGTCTACGGGCCACGTAACCCGTACCGGTTCGACGAGGTGCTCACCGCCGACACCCCGGTGAATCCCCATGACATCTATGGGGAACACAAGGCCGACAGCGAGGAGATCGTCCGGCGCTCCACACTGGACTGGGTGATCCTCCGCCTGGGCGGGGTGCTGTCCGTCAATCTCAATCTGGACATCGACCCCAACCTCATCTACTTCGAAGGCATCCTGCCCACCGATGGCCGGCTGCAGACCGTCGATGTCCGCGACGTCGCCCACGCCTTCGCCGCGGCCACCACCGCGGACGTCCTGGGCCGAACTCTGCTGATCGGCGGCGACGACTCACACCGGCTGGTGCAGGGCGAGATCGGTCCCGCGACCGTGGCGGCCATGGGACTGGTGGGGGCCCTGCCGCGCGGCCGGCCGGGCGACCCGGACGACGACGCCGCCTGGTTCGCCACCGACTGGATGGACTGCGCCACCGCCCAGGAACTTCTGGGCCATCAACACCGCTCGTGGCCGCAAATGCTGGCCGAGACCGCGGAGAACGTCGGCTGGCGGCGCTATCCGCTTCGCCTGGTCGCGCCACTGGCGCGGGAGTACCTCAAACGCCAGTCGCCCTACTATCGTCAGCCGGGCCGCTACGCCCACCCATGGGAAGCGGTGCGCCACAGATGGGGCCCGCCCGAGTCCGACCGGAGGATCACATGAGCACGCACCGAATCGCCGTCGTCATCGGAGGAGCCTCCGGAATCGGCCTCGCCACCGCCCAGGTCCTGGCCGCGGACGGCTTCCGGGTGACTATCGCCGACCGCAACACCGAGGGCGCGCGTCGGCACGCCGAGGAACTCGGCGAGCGGCACACGTGGGCCGCGGTCGAGGTCACCGATGAGGAAACCGTGGCCCGCTTGTTCGATGATGTCGTCGACCGTGAGGGCGGTCTCGACGCTGTCGTCAATTGCGCTGGATTCAGCGGCTTCGGCATGATCACCGACCTTGACACCGAACAGTTCCGCTCCGTGGTAGACGCCTGCCTCACCGGCGGGTTCCTGGTGCTCAAACATGCCGGCCTGCACCTGCGCGAAGGCGGCACGATCGTTTCGCTGACATCGCTGAATGCCCGCCAGCCCGCCATCGGGATGAGCGCCTACTGTGCCGCCAAGGCCGGCTTGTCGATGCTGACCGAAGTCGCCGCACTGGAACTCGGCCCGCGCGGCATCAGGGTCAACGCCGTTGCCCCCGGTTTCGTGCACACCCCGCTGACCGAGGGGGCGGCCGCCATCCCCGGCGTCGTCGACGAGTACGTGGAGAACACCGCGCTGGGGCGGGCCGGCACACCGGAGGACGTCGCCGCGGCGGTGGCTTTCCTGTGCTCGCCGAGTTCGTCGTGGATGACCGGTGAGATCCTTGACCTCAACGGTGGCGCCCACCTCAAGCGCTACCCCGATATTCACCGGCACCTGACCAAGCTGATGGGACAGTGATGAGGTGAAGACCGATTTCACCCTCACCCAGAAACGCGCCCTGGCGGTCATCACCGTCATCGCATTGTTGTTCGGGGCCTATTTTCTGCGCCGATATTTCATGCTGCTGGTCATCGCGGCCATCGTCGCCTACCTGTTCACACCCCTCTACGACCGGTTGCGGACCAGACTCAAGGGCGGTCTGGCCACCACGCTGACCGTTCTGGCCGCGCTGGCCACCGTCGTCATCCCGCTCATCGCCGTGATCTCGCTGGCGACGGTCCAGATCTCCCACATGCTCATAGGCGCCGCAGAATGGGCCAAGACCGCGGATCTGAATACGCTCGGCGACAAGGCAATTGGCGCGGTCAACCAACTGCTGGCCAAGCTTCCGTTCCAGACCCCGACGATCACCCTGGAATCCCTGCGCGACAACCTCGCCAAGGTGGCCCAGACCGTCGGCGAGTGGCTGCTGAGGACGCTGAGCGGAGCTGCCGGTGGGGCGGTCGGGTTCATCACCTCGGTGATCATCTTTCTCTACGCGCTGGTTTCGCTACTGGTCAACAAGGACGCATTGATCACCCTGATCCGCCGGCTCAACCCGCTCGGCGAGGAGGTCACCGACCTCTATCTGGCGAAGATGGGTGCGATGGTGAAGGGAACGGTCAAGGGCCAGTTCATCATCGCGGTCATCCAGGGTGTGCTGGGCGCTGTCTCGATCTACATCGCCGGGTTCCATGACGGCTTTTTCATCTTCGCGGTCTTCCTCACCGCGCTATCGGTGATTCCACTGGGCAGCGGTATCGTGACGATCCCGTTCGGCATCGGGATGATGTTCTTCGGCAACGTCGCCGGCGGGCTGTTCGTGGTGCTGTTTCACTTGCTGGTAATCACCAATATCGACAATTTCCTCCGGCCGATCCTGGTTCCGAAGGCAGCCCGTCTGGACCCGGCGCTGATGCTGCTGTCGGTGTTCTCCGGAATCGCGATGTTCGGATTCTTCGGCATCGTCCTGGGCCCTGTGCTGATGATTCTTATCGTCACCACCATCTCGGTGTACCTCGCGGTGTACAAGGGTGTCGCCATGGAGGAGGAATCCGATGACCCGGAGGTGCGGAAAAAACTCTTCGGCCGGCGCCGGGCCAAGTCCGAGCCGGAGGAACAGCCCGCGCCGAAGGAACAATCTGTGACCCCACCAGCGGATCCCGGGAAAACCTCCCCGGCGTCGGCTAAGGCGCTACCTAAACCAGACGCTCCCTGAGGAACTCCACCGTTCGCTTACGGGCCTCATATGCGGGCTGCCCATCGACTTCACGGACCTCGCGGGTGAGCACCGAATGCGCCATCCGACCGAACCCGCCGGCATTGCCCGGCGAGGAGTCGATCTCGATGACCTCGAAGGCATCACCGAGTCGGTCCTTCAAGGTCTTGAAGCGCTCCCCCGGCGCCAGTGGGTCGCCGCTGAACCGCAGTCCCAGCGCACACAGACCGCCCTCCGCGGCGCGTTTCTCGATGGCCTTCATCTCCCACTCGGACAGGCCGGGGTCACGCTTGTGCGCGGCCGTCAGCGCCAGCGGCACCGAGGGCTGGCTCAGCACAGGCGCGAGCACGCTGTCATCGACCGCCGCGGCCAGGGCGAAACCGCCGGAGAAGCACTGACCGATCACCCCCACACCCTTACCCGGGGTCTTTGCGTTGAGGTCGCGGGCCAGCGCGCGCAGGTAGTTGGCCACCGGCCGTTCCTTGTTGAGCGCCAACGCTGCGAACTCTTTTGCGACGCAACCGCGCAGCAGATTGGGAACCACCGCGGGGCTGAGTGCCGACATGCCTGGCGTACCGTACAGCGACGGGATCGCCACCGTGAATCCATTGTCCACCAGGTGGTTACCCAGCGCCAGAACGCCGCGGTGCACACCGGGCATCTCCGGGATCAGCACCACACCGGGCCCTGAACCGCGGTAATACACGTCGTGGGTGAAGCCGGCGGCGGTGAACGGCTCGTAGGTCCAGCCGGTGAGGTCTGCTTCGGGCGCGGTCGCGGTCATCGCCCCATTTAACCCCGGCTCAACGGAGGCTGGGTCTGGGTCGCGACCGCCAATGTGCGGAAATCGTCAGCGCTACCGGCCCCGGAGATCGCCAGTTGCGCAGGCTCACCCGGGCTCTCGATGCGGGTGGTCCATACCGGCTCCGTGCCCTCCCCACCCTGATAGACGATCCACCGGACATCATCGATGTCCTGGACACCGGTCGGGTAGACCGCTTTCTCGATAGATCGGACCAACGCGGTCTCGTCGGCGTTGCTCTGGGTGAGACTGACGTACATCTTCGACGGCGCGATGTAGCCGACCCGGCTGGTCACCGCGTTCCGCTTGGCACCGGTGGCAGGGTCGGTAACGCCCGCCTCGATTCCGCTGCGGGTTCCGGAGTTGGCCTGCCAGCCGTCCGGCAAAATGGGCAGCCGCACGGCGAAGGGCACCGCATCGGCGTCGGCCTGCAGGGCAGCGGCGGCGTCGTAGGTAGGAGTGTTGCCCTCGTCGGGGCCGGTCGGGCTGAAAGAGCAGGTACCCACCAGGCCGGCCAGAACGATGCAGACCACCGCCAGCGGGACGAGCGACCAGAACATGTCGCGCCCGTCCTGCAGCAGCCTGGGCTTGGGCGGTCTGGGAGCCGGAGCCGGTTGTTCGGTCACAGCTGCCAGTATCCCAGGTCCGGGTCCGGACTGCGGTTCTGGGAGAATCTCCGCCATGCCTGAAGCCCGCCGCCGCGAAGCCCCCGACCGTAACCTGGCATTGGAGCTGATACGAGTCACCGAGGCCGGCGCCATGGCCGCCGGTCGCTGGGTGGGCCGCGGCGACAAGGAGGGCGGCGACGGGGCCGCCGTCGACGCGATGCGCCAGCTGGTCAACTCGGTGTCGATGCGCGGCGTCGTGGTGATCGGAGAGGGCGAGAAGGACAACGCGCCGATGCTTTACAACGGCGAACAGGTCGGCAACGGCGATGGGCCGGATTGCGATTTCGCCGTCGACCCCATCGATGGAACGACGCTGATGAGTAAGGGCATGCCCAACGCCATCTCGGTGTTGGCCGTCGCCGAGCGCGGAACGATGTTCGACCCGTCCGCGGTGTTCTACATGAATAAGATCGCCGTCGGACCCGACGGCGTCGACGCCATCGACATCACCGCGCCGATCGGCGAGAACATCCGCAGGGTCGCACGCGCGAAAGGCTCCTCCGTCGCCGACCTCACGGTGTGCATTCTCGACCGCCCACGCCATGAGAGGCTGATCGCCGATGCCCGGGCCGCCGGCGCCCGTATCCGACTCATCTCCGATGGCGACGTGGCCGGCGCAATCGCGGCCTGCCGGCCGGAGTCCGGCACCGATCTATTGGCCGGCATCGGTGGCACCCCCGAGGGCATCATCACGGCCGCGGCGATCCGGTGTATGGGCGGAGCCATCCAGGCGCAACTGGCTCCCACCGACGACGCCGAACGGCAGCAGGCGATAGAGCGTGGCCATGACCTCAGCCGGGTCCTGGGAACCAAAGATCTGGTCTCGGGCGAAAACGTGTTCTTCTGCGCCACCGGTGTCACCGACGGCGACCTGCTCAAGGGGGTGCGGTTCTACGGGGGTGGCTGCACAACCCAGTCGATCGTAATGCGATCGAAGTCCGGCACGGTCCGGATGGTCGAGGCGTATCACCGACTGTCCAAGCTCAACGAATACTCGGCGGTGGACTTCACCGGAGACACCGAGGCCGCGTATCCCCTGCCCTGAACCGACCGCGTAACAACCACGACACTGCAAGCACCACGACACTTCAAGAACCACGACACTGCAAGCACACACGAGGGAGCACATGACCAACGACGGCGACTACCGGATCGAGCATGACACCATGGGAGAGGTCCGGGTGCCGGCCCAAGCCTTGTGGCGCGCGCAGACACAGCGGGCCGTGGAGAACTTCCCCATCTCGTTTCGCGGCCTGGAACGCACACAAATCCGGGCGCTGGGTCTGCTGAAGGCGGCCTGCGCGCAAGTGAACAAGGATTTGGGCAGGTTGCCGGCCGAGAAGGCCGACGGCATCATCGCCGCCGCCGGGGAGATCGCCGACGGCTTGCACGACGATCAGTTCCCCATCGACGTGTTCCAGACCGGCTCGGGCACCAGTTCGAATATGAACGCCAACGAGGTGATCGCTTCGATCTGCGACCGCAACGGCGTCAGCGTGCATCCCAACGACGATGTCAACATGTCGCAGTCGTCCAATGACACCTTTCCCACCGCCACCCATATCGCGGCTACCGAAGCGGCTGTGCAACAGCTGATCCCGGCACTGGAGGTGCTACACGAATCATTGGCCGGCAAGGCCCGTCAGTGGCGCACGGTGGTCAAGAGCGGTCGCACCCACCTGATGGATGCGGTGCCGGTGACGCTGGGACAGGAGTTCGGCGGCTACGCCCGCCAAATCGAGGCCGGTATCGAGAGGGTGCGCGCGTGCCTTCCCCGCCTGGGCGAGCTGGCCATCGGCGGGACGGCGGTGGGCACCGGCCTCAATGCTCCGGACGGATTCGGCCCCAAGGTGGTCGAGGTCCTCGTCACCCAGACGGGCCTAGCCGAATTACGAACCGCCAGCGACTCTTTCGAGGCCCAAGCGGCCCGGGACGGACTGGTCGAAGCATCCGGCGCGCTGAAAACCATCGCGGTGTCGCTGACCAAGATCGCCAATGACATCCGCTGGATGGGTTCGGGCCCGCTGACCGGCCTCGGCGAACTGCACCTGCCGGACCTGCAGCCGGGCAGTTCGATCATGCCCGGCAAGGTCAACCCGGTGATCCCGGAAGCGGTCACCCAGGTGGCCGCGCAGGTCATCGGCAACGACGCCGCCATCACCGTGGGCGGCCTGTCCGGGGCGTTCGAGCTCAATGTCTACATCCCGATGATGGCCCGCAACCTGCTGGAATCCTTCACCCTGCTGGCCAACGTGTCGCGATTGTTCGCTGGGCGCTGTATCGACGGACTGGTGGCCGACGAGGAGCGGCTACGTCGGCTTGCGGAGTCATCGCCGTCGATCGTCACCCCACTCAACTCGGCGATCGGCTACGAGGAGGCGGCGGCGGTGGCCAAGGAAGCCCTCAAGAGCCACAAGACGATTCGGCAGACAGTCATCGACCGCGGGCTCCTCGGCGAGAAGCTATCCGAGGAGGAGTTGGACCGTCGGCTGGATGTCCTCGCGATGGCTAGAGTTCGGGACGAGGGCTGAGGCTGGGCCGCCCGAACTGGCCGGTCAGGGCAGGGCGCCGGGGCTGAACTCCTCGAGCATCTCGGTGACGAGGGCGGCGATCGGTGAGCGTTCGCTGCGCATCAGAGTGATGTGGGCGAACAACGGGTGGCCCTTGAGCTTCTCGATGACGGCGGCCACCCCGTCGTGACGGCCGACCCGCAGGTTGTCGCGTTGCGCGACATCGTGGGTCAGCACCACCCGGGATCCGGCACCGAGCCGCGACAGCACCGTCAGCAGCACGTTGCGCTCCAGAGACTGGGCCTCGTCGACGATTACAAAGGAGTCGTGCAGCGAACGGCCACGGATGTGGGTCAGCGGCAGCACCTCGAGCATGCCGCGGGAGAGCACCTCCTCGAGGACGGCCGGACTGGCGAGGCCCTCGAGAGTGTCGAAGACCGCCTGCGCCCACGGACCCATCTTGTCGCTCTCGCTGCCGGGCAGGTAACCGAGTTCCTGGCCACCGACCGCATAGAGCGGACGGAACACCACGACTTTGCGCTGGCTCCGGCGCTCCAGCACCGCCTCCAGGCCCGCGCACAATGCCAGCGCCGACTTGCCGGTACCGGCCTTCCCGCCCAGCGACACGATGCCCACCGATTCGTCCAGCAGCAGATCCAGCGCGACGCGCTGTTCGGCGGACCGGCCGCGCAGCCCGAACACCTCACGATCGCCCCGGACCAGCTGCACCCGCTTGTCGGCGTTGACCCGGCCCAGCGCGTGCGAGCTGCCGCCCAGTAGACGAACCCCGGTGTGGCACGGGAGATCGCGCGCATCCGCCAGATCAGCCTCGCCGTCGGCGAAGAGCGTGTCGATCTCATCGGATCGAACATCCAGTTCGGCCATTCCGGCCCAGCCCGAGGTGATCACATCCTGGGCGTGGTACTCGTCGGCCGGGAGCCCGACCGCACCCGCCTTGACCCGCAGCGGGATGTCTTTGCTGACCAGGGTCACACGCTTGCCCTCGGCAGCGAGATTCGCCGCACAGGCCAGGATGCGGGCGTCATTGGTGCCGGTGCGGAATCCCGCCGGCAGGACCGCTGGGTCGCTGTGATTGAGCTCGACATGCAGAGTCCCGCCCTGCGCCCCGACCGGAATCGGCTGATCGAGCCGGCCGTGTTCGAGACGTAGATCGTCGAGTAGCCGGAGAGTCTGACGAGCGAACCAGCCCAGTTCGTGATGGTGGCGTTTGGCTTCCAATTCGCTGATCACCACCAGCGGGACGATCACCTCGTGTTCGGCGAACCGCGTACAGGCCCAGGGATCGGATAACAGGACGGAGGTATCGAGAACATATGTCCTGA
The DNA here is from genome assembly GCA_964527015.1 of uncultured Mycobacterium sp. Classification (GTDB taxonomy): domain Bacteria; phylum Actinomycetota; class Actinomycetes; order Mycobacteriales; family Mycobacteriaceae; genus Mycobacterium. The sequence goes on from CAZGPT010000009.1 coordinate 32,329, forward strand.
TAGGCGAGTGCGGATCGGTCACGGGCGCTCCCTGCGGATCGACGGCCATCTCCGACCGACGCTACTCCCGAGGGCGGCTGCCCGGTGGCGCGGCACGCCGCCGGGAAGTTACGCGGAAGCGAATTTCTTGATCATCGGCTCATCGGCCAGACCCCACCCGGCGATGCCGTCGGAGACCACTTTGTCCGCCGCGGCCTGGTCGAAAATGCCGGCCTCGGCGACGGTGCGGAGTTTGTTCTCGCGATATTCGATGATGTCGCCGCCGATAACGGGGAAGTTGACCGCCCGGCGGGCTATCGCGGCCAGCGTGGAATCGCGATGGTGCTCCAGGCAGTGCCGGACGAGGTTATCGAAAAACTCCTGGTGCCGCTCCTCGTCGGAAGCGATCCGGCCGACGAGTCTCCGCAGCACCGGCTCGCTGATCGTGGCCTCGAGATTGCGCAAGTAGACCGCATGCGCACGTTCAAACAGTGCCATGAACACCAGGGTCTCGATCTGGGTGTAGTTCGAGGCCCGATAGCCGCGCATCACATGTCCGACACGGACCCGCTCATCAGCGGCCGGATCGAAGTTCCGGGTCACTACCAGGTAATCGCGGATCGCGATGGCGTGCAGGTTCTCCTCCGCGGTCCACCGCCCCAGCCAGCGGCCCCACTTGTCCTCCAGAATGAAATGTTCGACCAGTTCACGGTGGTAGCCGGCTAGGTTGTCCTTGGTGACGAGCAGAACCTCCAACGGGTCTACGACCTCCCTGGGAAGGGTGACCTGGGAGGGATCCCAGTCCTGACCACCCAGGAACGCGAAGTCGCGTCCCTCTTCGAAGGGAACGTAGTCGTGCGCGTACCACTCGTCGGCGGTGTCCAGATGACGAGCCAGGTTGTCGGCCACGACCGGCTCGAGCTCGCGGGTCAACGCGTTTGCGACAGGTAGCTGTGCCATCCGGTAACTGTAACCGATATTAACGGATGTCTTGAAATCCGCTGACCGGCGGCGTTTCGCCGTTTTACAGGTTCAGTCCGGGGTAGAGGGGGTTGGCGTCCAGCAGTTCACCGGCGGCCGCGCGCACCCAGTCCGAAGCACTGTCCACCAAGGTGTATTTAGCCTTCGACGTGCCTTCGGCACGGGTATTGGAAAGCACTTCGACCACCAGTTCGGCAACCCGATCGAACTCTGCCGCGCCGAAGCCGCGTGTGGTCAGCGCCGAGGTTCCGAATCGGATACCGCTGGTGTACCAGGCCCCATTGGGATCAGCGGGGATGGAATTGCGGTTGGTCACAATGCCGGACTCCAACAGCGCCGACTCGGCCTGCCGGCCGGTCAGCCCGAAGGACTGGACGTCGAGCAGAACGATGTGATTGTCGGTGCCGCCGGTTATCAGCGTGGCCCCGCGCCGCATCAGCCCGTCGGCAAAGGCCTGCGCGTTATCGGCAACGCGTTGCGCGTACGCCTGGAACGAATGCTGGCGGGCCTCGGCGAAGGCGACCGCCTTGGCGGCGATGACGTGCTCGAGCGGCCCGCCGAGCACCATCGGGCAGCCTTTGTCGACTGCGTCGGAGTACTCGGCGGTGGCCAGCACCAAGCCCCCACGTGGTCCGCGCAGCGACTTGTGGGTGGTGGTGGTCACGATATGGGCGTGCGGTACCGGATCCTCATCGCCGGTGAACACCTTGCCGGCAACCAGACCGGAGAAATGCGCCATATCGACCATCAGGGTGGCGCCCACCTCGTCAGCGATCTCGCGCATGGTGGCGAAGTTGACCCGGCGAGGATAGGCGGAGTAACCGGCGACCAGGATCAGTGGCTTGAACTCGCGCGCCGCGGCGGCGATGGCGTCATAGTCGAGCAGTCCCGTGGTCGGGTCGGTCCCGTAACTGCGCTGCTGGAACATCTTGCCGGAGATGTTGGGCCGGAATCCGTGCGTGAGGTGGCCGCCGGCGTCCAGCGACATGCCCATCAGGCGCTGACTTCCGAGCTTGGCCCGAAGCCGTTCCCATTCGGCCTCCGACAGGTCGTTGACGTTCCGGACGCCCACCTCGCCCAGTGCCGGTGCCTCAACCCTGGTGGCCAGGATCGCCCAGAACGCCACCAGGTTGGCATCGATGCCCGAGTGCGGCTGAACATAGGCGTACGGTGCGCCGAACAGTTCGCGGGCGTGCTCGGCGGCAATCGCCTCGATCTCGTCGACGTTCTGGCAGCCCGCATAGAAGCGGTGCCCGATGGTTCCCTCCGCGTACTTGTCCGACAGCCAGGTCCCCATGGTCAACAGGACCGCGGGCGAGGCGTAGTTCTCACTGGCGATCAACTTCAGCGATTCGCGCTGGTCGGTCAGTTCCTGGCGGGTGGCCGACGCGATCCGGGGCTCGACCGACTCGATGACCCGCAGCGCGGCCCGGTAGGCCTCGCTGGCGGTAGCGGCATAGTCGGCGCCGGGGGCTGCGGCTGACAAGCCGGGGGCTGCGGCTGACAAGCCGGAGGCTGCGGCTGACAAGCCGGAGGCTGCGGCTGACAAGCCAGGGGCTGCGGCTGACAAACTGGCGTCGGTGGTCATGGGGCAGATTCTAGTCGCCCTCTAGTCGGCCAAGAACCGGCCGGCGGCCACCGGCGCCGACTCTGCGCGCAGGGCCGCCGGGGTCAGCGGCTCATCGAGCAGCCGGCCGAACCGCTCGGCGAGCCCGACCCCGGACGGTCGGTCATCAAGCCAGGCCCGCAACAACCGGTAACCCTCCACGTAAGTACTGGTGTAGGCACGCCACAGCGGCGAAGACAGGAATTTCAGCATCTGCCGGGCCCGAGCCTCATCAACCAGCAGCCAGCGCTGCAGGTACGCCGCCACCTCGTCGGCCTCACGATGCTCGTCGTGCAGCATCAGGGCGGCATCCTGGCGGACCTCGGCCAGCGCCGCGGCCGCTTCCGACAGCGCCTCGGCCCGCTCTCCGTCGAACCGCAGTCCCAGGTCGGCGTAGACCTCCGCGGCCCAGTTGCCCCAGCCCGGCCCGACCGCCGCGTACAACGCGAGATCGGCGAGGCCCTCGGCCATCAAACACTGCGGGGTATTCACCAGGAAGATGGTCTGCTCCTGCTGGCCGAGCCCGGCCACAAGAGCCGCCTCCTTGCGGCAGTGCTCGGTGTGGTGGCCCGGGTAGGACTCGTGGGCCACCAGTCGTGGCAGGTTGACCATCTGCTGCTTGAGGTCCGCATTGACAGCTACCCGCGATCGGTACTGGCCCTCGTAGTAGTTGAACCCCGACCACGGCTTGTCGCCGACGACCTCGTAGATGACGGTCTCCGACTCGGGCAGCGGATAGGTGGATCGGACGATATCGCGGAGTGCGCTGGAGAACGCGTGGATGCAGTCCCGCAGGCGATCCGGCGGGATCTCCTCGGAGCTGCGGTGGGCCGCCATCCGGTCGGCCAGCGAGCCGCTGCCACCGAGCACGTCGTCCATCCGGGCATGGGCGGCACGGTAACGATCCGGATCGCCGCGGCTGATCTGAACGTCGAAGTAGTCGCGGACCTCCTCGACGAACCCCACCTCCTCGCCGGCGAACTTGCGCGCGGCGCAGGCCAGTGCGCGCAGGTGCGCGGCGACGAAGCCGGCCCGCTGTTCGGTGAAGTCCGAACTGCGCGGCACCTGCGGCAGTTCGGCCAGCAGCCGCTTTGCCTGCGCGGCCAGATCGGACGGCTGCGGGGCCGGCTCGTCGGCCACCTGACGGCGCAGTCGGCCAGCACCGGTGAAGGAGTCGACATACCCCTCCTCGATGCGGTCGAACCGCAGCCCGAGCAACACATATTCGCCAATCAGGTGGTCCGATTCCATGCCATTCACGCTAACTGCAAGACTTATGCCATGGCGCGGCTGACCGAACCCAGCCCCTACGTGGAGTTCGACCGGAGTCAATGGCGTGGACTTCGCATGTCGACTCCGCTGAAGCTCACCGAGGAGGAACTGGTCGGCCTGCGCGGCCTCGGCGAACAGATCGACCTACTGGAGGTCGAAGAGGTCTACCTGCCTCTGGCGCGACTGATTCATCTGCAGGTCGCCGCCCGCCAAGGCTTGTTCGCGGCCACCGACGAATTCCTCGGCGAACCGCGGCAAACCCCGGACCAGCCGGTGCCGTTCATCCTCGGTGTGGCCGGAAGCGTTGCAGTCGGCAAGTCGACCACGGCCCGCGTGCTGCAGGCGTTGCTGTCACGCTGGGACGACCACCCGAGGGTCGACCTGGTTACCACCGACGGATTCCTCTACTCGAACACCGAACTGAACCGGCGACACTTGATGCATCGCAAGGGTTTTCCAGAAAGCTACAACCGTCGCGCATTGATGCGGTTCGTCACATCGGTGAAATCCGGCGCCGATCAGGTCTGCGCACCGGTGTACTCCCACCTGATCTACGACATCGTCCCCGGCGAGAAACACGTGGTCACCCACCCGGACATCCTGATCCTGGAGGGACTCAACGTCTTACAGACCGGTTCCCGGCTGATGGTGGCTGATCTTTTCGACTTCTCGGTCTACGTGGACGCCCGCGTCGAGGATATCGAGCGGTGGTACGTCGACCGCTTCCTGGCGATGAGAGCCGGGGCCTTCGCCGACCCGGCCTCGCACTTCCACCATTACGCAGATCTCACCGACGATCAGGCGATAGCCGCGGCCCGCGAGATCTGGCGAACTATCAACCGGCCCAACCTCATCGAGAACATCCTGCCGACTCGCCCGCGGGCTACCGCCGTCCTGCGCAAGGATGCCGACCACTCGGTGAATCGACTGAGGCTGCGCAAGATCTAGCCGGTAGGCGTGGCGAACACGAACAGCGCCATGAACGCCAAATTGATGAAGTACACGGCCTCCACCAGTCCGACGGTAATGAAGAACGGCGTGAACAACCGCGCCTGGGCCTCGGGTTGACGCGCAATCCCGGCAATCAGCGCGCTGCCCGCGGTGCCGTCGCCGATACCGGCGCCGATTGCACCGCCACCGAGGATCAATCCGCCGCCGATCAGGGCGCCGGCAGCAATCATGGGGTCCATTTCCAGTCCTTTCTCGTGACTCCCCGGTTGTGGTCAGCCCAGCGATATGGTGCAGGTCACGGGGTGATCCTGTCTCTCGGCGGCCTGACTTCGGTTCCGGAGCTCACCTTCTACGGTGCCGACCAACCACTGCCGGGGCGACCGGATCGACTGCCGACCACTGCCGACTACTGCC
>CAZGPT010000010.1:0-3581 GCA_964527015.1 uncultured Mycobacterium sp.
TCGCGGTCTGCAGTTCGGCGCTGACCGAGGTCGGCACCGGGATGGTGCGCCCGGGGACGAGGCGCGGCCCGGCGCTGCCGTTGATCTGGCCCATCAGATTCTGCAGCATCACACCGTCGGGGAGTTGGATTACGTTGGCCGGGTCAGGGGAGGGATCGGTCATGGTGGTAGTTCTACGCCACATCGAGACCGGGCTTCCAGGACTTAGCTGCCATCGTTTCCACGGCAGTTACATGGAACATCAGGTTCATGGCCAATCGGGATGTCGGGAAGCGAGTCGCCGAACATCGCGCTCGACTGCGCGATCAGGGACTGCGCCCGCTCCAGATCTGGGTCCCCGATACCCGGGCCCCTGAATTCGCTGACGAGGCGCACCGTCAATCAGCTTTAGCCGCTGCTAGTAGCAACGCACGTGACGACCAGGCCTTCGTGGACGCCATCTCTCAATTCAATGACGAAGATTTTGATAGCTAGTGAGACGGGGCGAACTCTGGACCGCCTCGACCGGCCAAGCGTACGCGGGCAAGCCACGTCCGGTCCTGATTGTTCAAGATGACCGATTCGACGCCACTGACTCGATCACTTTCTGCCCGCTGACCACTGCGGTGGCCGACATCCCACTACTGCGAATACCATTGCAGCCCAACAAAACCAATGGACTAACGGCCCCGAGTAGCATCATGATCGACAAGATCACCACGGTCCACAGATCGAAGTTAGGCCAACGCATCGGCAAGGTATCGACCACTGAGATGCTGCAGCTGGAACGCGGGCTGTTGGTCTACCTCGGCATGACGGGCTGACCATCACAGGGTTTGGTCGGCCCGCGCTACAGCCTTCGAAACACCGGTCAGCTACCGCCCGGTGCGAGGTCCTGCTGTAGCTCAGCCGAAGCGGCGGCGATGTCCTTGATCAGCAGGTACAGGTTGCCATCCGTCACCTCGAATGACCGTCGAGCGTGCGTAAACCGCGCGCTGTACCGGCGTGGCGATGTACCGACACGCACGCTCGCAGGGGAGCAGGGGAGCAGGGGAGCAGGGGAGCGAGGGAGCGGGGGATCAGCCGCGGGCGCGGGAGTGGCATACGCACACGCGGATACCGCTGTGCATCCGCAGCGGTGACGACTTTCGCAGCCTTGTCCCGCTGCGAAGCGTCATCGAGTTGCAACCCCCGAAGCTGTCTCAAGTCGCTTCGGGACAGTGTTTCGGGGGCGACTATGACCGTTCCGGACCTTTGACGGTCATCGCGGCGAACATCGTCAAGAGTGCGGCGGCCGGAAGGGCATTGACAAGCTTGTCGCGCGCCCTCAGATGCGACCCCACCGCGAGTGTGAAATACAGCGTGAGCATCCCGGTGGTCAGCCTCGCCAGCGCGGGAAACCACCTCACCGAAAGCAGTCCGGCTGCGGCGGCTCCCTTCACTATCGGTAGGACTCGGCGCACGGGTTCGGGGCAGTTGACTGCGTCCAGGCTCCTCTTGATAGGTGGTACTTGAGCTGCACACGCGACCGCATCCACGGCTTGGAACACGGCCAGCGCGTCGTAGGTCCGCGGAGACGTCAGAGTGCTCATCACCGAAACCCTAACGGGTCAGCCAAGACCAGCCCCACTAATATTGCGCCTCATGACCGAGGGCGCATCCAGACCAGCGTCGGCACCGGCAGAGGCTCCAGAGGCGCCACCGCTCGATATCGTCGGCTCCGGGGTTCTGCCGCCCGTCGCTTCCCGGGTGCGCCGCCTTTTCTGGGTCCTCGAGCGGGTGGCACCCTCGCTGGGATCACGGTGGGCAGTCGAGTTGTGGTGCACCCCGCCCGTTCTCGAATCGAGTATGCGTATGCCGCCGGGTGTATCACCCGGGAAATCGGTCGAGGCGTTCTGGGATGGGCATCGGGTCGCCGGGGAGCAATGGGGCGAAGGGCCGCCGGTATATCTGGTGCACGGCTGGGGTGGCCAGCGCGCGCATTTGGCAGTGTTCGTCAAGCCGCTCGTTGAGGCCGGGTACCGGGTCGTGGCCTTCGACTTGCCCAGCCATAACGAATCGGATCCGGGTGCGCTCGCGCCGGGACGCACCACCGCCACCGAGTGTGCCAGCGCCATTGCGGCCATGATCGAGACCCACGGGCCTGCGCACGCGGTGGTCGCCCACTCACTCGGAGCGAACTCGACGGTCCTGGCGGCGACGCAGGGCGCACAGGTGGGCCGCTTGGTCTTTTTGGCGCCGATGGGGGAGTTCCCGCTTTATCTCGACCTGTTCGCCGCTCGCCACGGTTTCAGCCGTCGGATTCGCGCTGGCCTGCAGCATCGTCTCGAAAAACGCATCGGCATGCAGCTGCACGAGACGAACATGACGTGGACCGGTCGACAAGCCAACTATCCGCCGCTGCTTCTCATCCACGATCCCGACGACCCGGACAGCCCTCATGCCGCCAGTGAGCGCGTGGCCGCGGCATGGCCGGGTGCACGCCTGCTCACCACGCGGGGCCTGGGCCGACTCGCGCATTACCGGATTCTGCGTCACCGTCCGGCGATTCGCGCCGGACTGGATTTCATCGGCCAGCGCGACACCGATACCAGCGTCGCGGAACAACCCAACCTCACGTAGCGGCCGGAACCCCGCGCGGCGAACGGACAGGACTATCGTCGGGTGGGCAGTCGCTCGACAGGAGGTGCCGTGGCCCGTTCGTCGCCCGCCGTCGCACTGCCTGACCTCTCCGGCCTCCCCGGACTTGGGGCCTATCTGGATTCCCTCGATGCCGACGAACGTGCGGCTGCTACTGAGCGCCTGGCGTCGATGAGCCCGATAGACCTGCGCAGCCTGGGTGCCAGCGAGGCCCAATCGGGTGAGTACGACTATGACGTCGACAATGTGGCGGGGCAGATTCCAGCCGAACTGTCCGGAACTTTGTACCGCAATGGCCCGGGCCGGTGGGAGGACCACACCGGGCGTCCATTGCACCACCTCTTCGACGGCGACGGCATGGTCTCCGCCTTCACCATCGACGGCGGCCGGGTTCACTACCGCAGCCGCTACGTCCGCACCCAACACTTCCGGGGCAATAGCGGCACCCGGCATCTGGGCACCGATGCAGCCGGGGGATGGCTGGCCAACGTTGGCCGCCTGCCGCAGAACCTGGCGAATACCAATGTCGTCGAACACGCCGGCCACCTCTATGCGCTGTGGGAAGGCGGCCCGCCCCACGAGCTGGATCCGCAGACCTTGGAGACCCTCGGAATGCGCCGGTTTGGTGGAGAGTTGCGTTGGGCTGGAACGTATTCTGCGCATCCGTGCTTTTGCCCCAGCAGTGGCGACATGGTCAACTTCGGAGTCGAGTTCATCCCGACCCCGCATCTGCGGATCTACCGAACCGACCGACGGGGCCGGCTCAAACACTACCGGTCGGTTTCGTTGCCGTACGTGGCGATGGTGCATGATTTCGCGATCACCGAACGGTATCTGGTCTTCTTCATCTCGCCGATCATCCCCGACGGAATCCCGATTGCGCTGGGCATCAGATCATTCGGGGACGGTATGCGGTACCGACCCGAACGCGGCAGTTCCCTTGTCCTCATCCCACGTGACGG
>CAZGPT010000010.1:3681-26018 GCA_964527015.1 uncultured Mycobacterium sp.
CGCCGAGTTCCCGCGCCATCATCCGGACCGGGAGGGGCGGCCACATCGTTACTCCTACTTCAACACCAAACACACCCTGGGCACGCTCTACGACGGGATCACCAAGCTCGACTTGGCCGACAACTCAGAAACCGGCTACGAGGCCGAAACGCCTGCGAACAGCTTCTGCGAGCCGGTCTTCACCCCGCGCCCGGGGGCGGCCGAGGAGGACGACGGCTGGCTACTGGCGGTGGAGTACCAGGCTGACCGTCATAGATCGCGGTTGGTGATCCTCGACGCGAAGGACCTAGAGGGCGGGCCGGTTGCGACCGCCGAACTGAACCATCACATCCCGCAGGGATTCCACGGTAACTTCGCGCCGCGATAGTCGCGCGCCTGGTTGTCCCGCGATACGCGGCGAGGCTTGAGTCGCGCACATCCTTCCGGTATGGACCAAAGAGAGGGCTGCAACGTCGCTGTGTCGGCGCCGTCCCTCGAGGCCGTCCATTGGCGACCGGATAGCGTCGGCGCGATGAGCTATCTCAGCGACGACGAGTGCCAGGAGTTCGACGGGCGCCGAGAACTGGCAGATCGCGGCGCGGTGACCCCGCCGCGGCGCGACGAGATCGCTCAGATGAACCATATCGCTCAGATGAACCATGATGTGGAGGCCATTGATTACGCCACCGACGAACCCGTAATCCTGGGACCAGGGCCGCCGCCCGAGGACGGTTCCTGCGGACAGTTCGCCGTGCAGTTTCATGTCACCACTGCAACGGTGGCCGGGCTCAAACGCATCGCCGATGCGCGCGGGCTCAGCGTCCCCGAGTTGTGCCGACAGGTTGTCGGGGTTTTCGTTGCGCAGCAGGAAGGCGATTTGGGCGCGTTGCTCGCCGCCGAGGCTGAAGGCGCCGATTACCGACCCGGCCTGCCGCGGTCGATCCCGTAACCGGGCCCTTGTCGCTGCGCGGCGCTCGCCGGTTCGGACGGCGCTGTCAACACCGGTTCGGAGCGGCACTCATCCTGGTGATGTGTAATCGTGTCAATATGAATGCCGCTGATGGTCGGGCCCGGTTCCACGGGGCCGCGAGCGTGCTGAGCAGCGCGCGTTGAGCAGCCTTCCTGATCCGTCCACCACCCTGACGGGCACTGAACTCGCCACCTATCAACAAATGACCCAGGTGCGTGGCGAAGGCAGGCTGCCCGCGGTCTATGTGCGCATGTTCAACAACCCGGTCGTGGCGGCCAAGGTCGGTGCGCTGGGCGAGACCCTTCGATTCGACGGTCTGCTGCCCGGCGACGTCCGCGAGTTGGTGATCCTTTATCTGGCCGAGCGGATGCGGATCGGCTACGAATGGGTCCACCACCTGGGGCCTGCCGAACAGGCCGGCCTGTCGCCGGTGACCATCGCCGCCCTTGCCGAGGGGACGATGCCGACAGATCTGAGACCCGACCAGGTGGCTGCGTTGGCGGCCGCCGGCGCGACCTACGAATTACGGTCCATCCCCGACCAGGCGCAGGGAGTCCTGACAGACCGGTTCGGGGCGGCGGGTGTGGTCGAACTGGTCAGTCTGGTCGGGCTCTACCGGCTGATAGCGGGGATGATCCGCGCTTGCGACGTCGACATCGAAGACGGGCTCCCGGCCCCGCCGTTCTGAGCTGGTTGCCGGCACCCAGGTCATGCTGCCGACGGCGCGGTCAAAACGCGGCATCAATCGCGTCGATGGTGATTGCGAACGGGCCCTGCTGCTCATCCAGGATGTAGACCGCAACCTGGCTGATAGTCGATGGATCCAGGGTCTGCGGTGCGTCGGGTGCGGGATCGAGTCGCATGCCAACGGGCCGGAAGCCGCCGATGGAGAGTTCGTAGGTTCGTTCGACGGCGGCCTCGCTGTCGAAACGCTGGATGTAGGACCATGATTGCCCGGCAGCCCCCACCTTCAGCACGTAGGTCTTGCCGTCGCCCACAGCACGTACACGCAGGGATTTCGCGCCCGTGGCCCGACGCCCGATATCGGGGTTCTGCGGACTGCGGGCCGAGGCGAAGCCGCCGTTGTTCTCCAGCGAGATGGTGCCCGAGAACAGCAGACCTCCATCGCCGAATGTGACGGTCGAGGTGGACAGGCCGCCCATGACGGGGTCGTTCACCGTCGACCAGGTGGCCACCTCGTTGGCGTCGCCGAGGTCGACCAGCACAACGTCGGATCCACCAGGCCCGACGGGTTGGGCGGACGTGAGCGGCGGGTCCGTCGCGTTCGTCGTCTCGTCTGCGTTGGCGGTTCGCTCAGGGCTCCCGCACGACACAACCAGAACCGCCAAACAGGCGAGGGCGATACCGAATCGGGCAGACCACCATCGATGGCCGGTGAACGTGTCGCGCCGGCAACTCCTCATAACATCAACCTATTGGCGCCCACCGCAGTGTCAACACCGCAGTGTCATGACCGCCGTGTCGACTGGGCCGGCTGCGGTGAGGTGTCGCGGTATTGCCAATATGCCCGAGGTGTCACCCGGGATGCCCGGCGCGCAGATGCGTGACGAGCCCAGCGGCCTGATGTCGTTGGCCGCCTGGCTGCTGAGCGTGCATCTGAAGTGACGGGTTAATCGGGCTGAACTTCTTTTGCAACACGGCCGAATCGATCGTTAGGGGTGCAGGTTCCACTGACCGCAATCCCCGGCCAGGACATCGTTGACGTCGACTTCGAACCCGCCGACGAGCGGTCCTGGATTCGATGCGGTGGCCACGATCCGCTGGTAGAGGACAGCGGCGGGGTCGATCCGGTTACCGGACCAGGCCTTGGTCTGCCAGGCCCACCGGCGCCCCGGTGTGCGTGACTGGCCGATGACACCATCGGCGGCGGCCCACTGGCACACATCAATGCCGCCGTAGACGCCGGTGCGCTGCACGCCGAGTACGGAATTGATTCCGCGAAACCACGGCAGCGCCAGGGTGTTCCAGGTGTCGCGGCTGATGTCGTCATCGACACTGAAGAAGATCGGCGCACTCTGGCCACCCCCGGCGGCGGTGTGCAACTGCCACCCGGTTCGGGCGTCGGCGACACCGCCGGCATACCCGCGGGTGAAGTCCGACGGTGCGGTTCCGCCGGGCTTGCCGTACTGATAGTTGCTGACGATGACCAGCCCTTGGGCGGCGAGGGACTCGGCGTAGGGCCGGGTGATCGGCTTGGCGCCAAAAGACGAGCCGGGACGTGACAGTGAGACGTAGTTGATCACTCCGGAATACCCGGCGGCCCGGATGTACTTCGCGGGAATCTGGCTCATGGCGAAGTCGACCAGCATCGGGGAGGCCGCCGCCGCGGTGGGGGAGCCGACACCCATGGATGCGGCACCGAGACCGGCCAGCGCCGACACGGCGGAGGCGTAGCGGAGTGCATCACGCCGGGACACCGGGCCTGACCGACGAAGGTGCGTAATCTCCGACGAGTCCGACATTGGGCGATGTTAACAATGTGACTGATGTTAACGGTGTAGCCCGCGCTGGCCGGGTCCGATTCGGGTGATGCCGCCCATCTCCGGGTGCCGGGTGGGATTACCCGGGGACCGACCCCACCCGGACCTGGACATGCCCACCCCGCAGAGAGGCACCCTGGACGCCGGTAAGGGTGGATTCGATCGCCGTCCAGGGATGCGCGTCGATGTCCGATCCGCCGAGGCGGCAGGCCAGCCGCGCCAGCGGACTCCACGCCGCTGCTCGTCCGACCGGTTTCTGCATATCCACCACCGCGACCCGGCCACCCGGGCGGGCGGCATCGATCATCAGCGATACCGCCCGGGGCCAGTTCGGCATCAAGGAAAGTGCATAGGTGCTGAGGACGGCATCGAAGCCGGTATCGACGCCGCCTCCGTCCCGGACGGTGGCGGCTGACAGCGTGGTCGCGTCCGCCGTGATCAGCCGAACGTTTCCCCATCCCGCCGATACCGTCCGCCGGCGTGCCTGTCGAAGCATCTGCGGGCTGGCGTCGATCGCCGTGATCGATCCGGTGGGGCCGATCAGACGCTGCAGAGGGCTGAAGTTCAGCCCGGTGCCGGCGCCGATATCGAGGACGCGATCGCCGGCATGCAGCCCAAGCAGGTTGAACGCTGCCACCCGGCCGGCCCGGTAGACGGGCCACTCGGCGGAGAGGAGGTCATAGCACCGGGCGAAGTACCGGGCGTCGTAGTGGCTGTTGTGCTGATAGCGGCCCCGCTGTTGCATCGGCACTCCTACCGTCAGGGTTTCTGCGATCGTCAGGATTTCTGGCAGGTTATTGCTATGGGAACACCGGCTCACGAGGAATCAAAGTGACCCGCACACCGAACGTCGGCCTGTTGGTGGTGGGGGGCGGAACCGCCGGACTGGTCGCGGCGCAGACCGCCGCCGCCTTCGGCGCGAAGGTAGTACTCGTCGAACGCGATCGCACCGGCGGGGACTGCCTGTGGACCGGATGCGTCCCGTCCAAGGCACTGATCGCTACGGCGTCCGCGGCCGCGGCGATGCGGCACGGAACTGCCTTCGGGATCACCGCCGCCGAGATCACCATCGACTTTCCGGCCGTGATGCGCCATGTCCGGGACGCGATCGCCACTATCGAACCCGTTGACTCGCCGGCAGCGCTCAGCGCCGCCGGGGTCACCGTGCTCAGCGGGTCGGCCCACTTCACCGGCCCGGGAACGGCCGCCATCGATCAACGGCCCGTTGCCTTCACCCAGGCCATCTTGGCCACCGGGGCGGCGCCGGCGGTGCCCGACCTGCCGGGCCTTGAGGATGTCGATTTCCTGACCAGCGACACGGTATGGGACCTGACCGAACTGCCTGAGCGGCTGCTGGTCCTGGGCGGCGGCAGCATCGGTTGCGAACTGGCTCAGGCCTTCGCCCGGCTCGGCGCGCAGGTGACGATCGTCGAGGCCGCGGACCGGCTGCTTCCCCGGGAAGACCCAGCCGCATCCGCGGCGCTGACAGCCTCAATGGTCGCCGACGGCGTCACCGTGTTGACCGCGGCAACCACGCAGTCGATCAGCGACGACGCACTCGACTTGGCTGACGGGGGCAGCGTCGAGTTCGACCGGGTGCTCGTTACCGTCGGCCGGACGCCGAGAACCGCTGCGATCGGCCTCGAGAGCGCCGACATCGATGTCGACGCCCGCGGCCACGTCGTCGTCGACGATCATCTGCGCACCACGAATCCGAGGATTTGGGCGGCTGGTGATCTCACCGGCCACCCGCAATTCACCCACACGGCCGGGGTGCACGGCGGCATCGCGGCGGCCAACGCGGTCCTGGGGTTGCGCCGAACAGTGGACAAGACCGGCGAACCCCGCGTGACCTTCACCGACCCCGAGGTCGCCGTCGTCGGAATCGATACCCAGACCGCCCGGCGGACACCGGCGCTGCGCATCCAGACCCTCACCCATGGCCACCTCGATCGCGCGGTCACCGAGGCCGACACCGGCGGCCTGACCCAACTTGTCTTGGACCGCAAACACCGAATCGTCGGGGCCAGCGTCGTGGGACCGCGCGCCGGCGAGACCATCGGGGAGATGGTGTTGGCAGTCAAACACGGGCTGCGGACCCGCGACCTCGCCGCCGCGACTCACCCGTACCCGACCTACAACGACGGCCCATGGAACGCCTCCATCGACGACGTCCGGTCACAGCTCGGCGGCCCGGTCATATCCAGGCTCACCGCGACCGCGGCCGGTGTTCGACGTGGATGGCTGCGGCTGCGGTCCCGCTGACTGTCCGCTGGGATCCGCTGGTGCTGCTTGACCGGTCCGATCACGGCCCCGGTCGGAACCTCCACGAGAGGTCGTCACTGTGGTCACGACCACCGCCGGACGGGCGAGCGCTCCGCCGCGCCCGCGCTCAGGTGCTCCCAGTGCTGCCAGCACCGCCATGTCGCATCAATCACGCATGTGGCATCAATCACGTCGACGTGACAGAGAACCCGTTCGTGTGCCATAAATGACGGTCGGGTGGAAACCACCACGCACCGCGGCCCTGGATCTCCCCTTAAACCGGGTAGACAAAATCGATGCCGTTTCGTAACCTTCTTGAGACTTAAGGTACACGGACGGGCAGCTCGGCGAAGAAGCCGTCGACGGCAGTCAAAGGATGCAAAACTTTGAAGTGTTCTCCTGTAGGTGTACCGAGATCGGCTATCACCAGATATTTGGTCGGAGTGTTGTCCGGGCTGATGGCCCTCGGCACCGTCTGGGTCGGCGGGGCCCACGCCGACCCCGCCCGGGACGGCGCAGCTGACCTCAAGGAACTGTCCCGGCAGGCCCGGGAGTTGGCCGACACGATCAACATCACCCAGGCGGACTTCGACAGGAAACTGCAACTCGTTGATGAAGCGGACCGCAAGAACGCCGCCGACCGGGCTGCGCTCGACACCGCCAGGGCGCAACTGGTCGAGCACCAGGGCGCTGTCGACAGGTTCGCCGCAGCGGTCTACATGGGCGGGCGCACCGACGGGCTGAACACCATCCTGACCGCCGCCTCGCCCACGAATCTGATCGATAAGCTGACCATTCAGCGGGTGATGGGCACCGCGATGGCGGACCAGATGCGGGGCTACCGCCAGAGCAACCAGCAGGCCCGGACCGTCGAGGCGGCATCGGCCTTATCCGCTGCCGAGGCCAAACTGGCTCTCGATGAGGCCGTCGTGCTGCGCGCCGACCTGCAACGCCAGCAGGCTGACCTGCAGGAGCAGATCACCGCCGCGGCGGTGAAGTACGTCATGCTGCCGCCCGCTGAGCAGGCAGTTCTCGCCGGGCCGGCCGGCATGCCACCGGAAGTCATGGCGGCGGTAAGCCGGGTGGCGCCCATACCCACGGTCGGGATGACCGGTCTGGTCCCCAACGCCAGGGGAATCGTGCAGTACATCATGGCCACCTACCCCGGTGTGCGGTCCATCGGTGGTGTGCGCGCGGACCCGCTTCCCGATCATCCGAGCGGTCGTGCCGTGGACATCATGATCGGCTCCAATATGGCCTTGGGGGATGCCATCCACGCTGATCTGCAGAGCCAGGCCGGCCGCTTCGGCATCTCGTACACGATGTGGCGGGTGTCCGCCCACTTCGACCACATTCACGTCACCGTCTTCTGAGAAGCCGGACCGGGTCGCCGCAGGACTGAGCACGGCCGAGCCCGCATCACCGATGCGTGCGGGTGGCCAGGTAGATGGTGGCGGCGGATCGGCCGCGGGTGATCGGGTTGTCGAACCAGACCGAATGCTCCTCGACGTCGGTGAACACCGATTCCAGGACCGCGGCGAACTCGTCGTCCGGGGGATCGTCGGACCACATGGCGAAGACACCCCCCGGCTTCAGCCGTGCGCAGGCCGACTGCAGACCGCCGCGGGTGTAGAAGTCGGCGTGATCGGTGTGCAGGACGTGGCGGGGAGAGTGGTCGATATCGAGCAGGATCGCGTCATACATCCGGCCCGGATACTGCGGATCGAATCCCACCGCATCGGTGGCGGCGGCGAAGAAATCGGCGCAGACCAGCGTGACGCGCTCATCGGAAGCCAGGCCGGCGGTGTCGGGTAGCAGGTTGCGCCGGTTCCAGTCCAGCACCGCATCGGAGTACTCGATGACGCGCAGGGAGCGAATCCGGCCGCAGCGCAGCGCTTCCTGGGCGGTGTAACCCAAGCCGAGACCCCCGACGATCACGTCCAGGGAATCTCCGGATGTGCGGGCCAGGCCCAGCCGTGCCAACTCCCTTTCGGCAGCGGTGAACAGACTGGACATCAGGTGCTCGTCATCGAGCTTGACCTCGTAGACGTTGGTACCCAACGCGGGGTCGAATCGGCGCCGCAGGCTGATCACGCCCATCGGTGTCTGCTTCCAGCCCAACTCCTCAAAACGTGCGCTCACGGTTGCGACAGTAACGGCCGTGCCGATCGGTGTGACCTGCTCCGCAGCGGTCGCCGGGATTGACTTTGGCGCGGGCGCCGGGCAGCGTCCGACTGGTGAGACCGCAACGGCTGCCCGATCCGCCGCCCGGCGACGAGGAACTCCATTGCTGGGTGAACAGTCACCTCAGTGATCTGTGCACACCCGCGCCGACCACGGGTGGTCCGGGCGCGGCTTTGCGCGGCGGGCAACGGGCCGCGGACGCGGCGCTGCAGGCCTATGACGTACGGGGCTACGCCCGTCGGCGTAACAATGTCTGGCCGCCGTCGATGCGCGGAGCTTCGCGACTGTCGCCGTATATCCGGCACGGGCTGTTGACCTTGCGTGAGGTGTGGGACCACGTCGGCGGCGGTCCGCAGGCCGATGTGACGAAGTTCCGGGACGAGTTGCGGTGGCAGGAATATGCCCGACATCTGTACGCGCGGATGGGAACGGCCTCCCGCGAATCGCTGCGATTCGACGTCGCGGAGCGCACCACCGGGTCGCCGGCCAAACCGGACAACCCGTGGGCATCGTCGGCGCTGTGTCTGGAGTCATCCTGGACCGAACTGATCAGCGACGGTTGGCTGACCAACCAGACCCGGATGTGGCTCGCCTCGCACTGGAACGTCCGGGCGGGGCTGGGCTGGCGGGACGGCGAAGACCTGATGTACCGGCACCTGTTGGACGGCTCGCGCGCGGCCAACCGTCTGGGCTGGCAGTGGACCGTCGGCGCGCTCACCGGCAAGGCCTACGGGTTCTCCCGGTGGCAGGTGGAGAAGCGTGCGCCGGGACTGTGTGCACGATGCCCGCTCGAGTCGAGGTGCCCGATCTCGAAATGGCCGGCGAATCAGGAGCGGGAGCCGCGGGCAGCGGCCGACCCCCGGCTCCGGCGCGACGACGACCTCGCAGTCACCGCCGGTCCCGCGACGGCCCGTCGCACGGGGGAGCCCGAGGCGGTGTGGATGACCGCCGAGAGCCTCAGTGACCGCGACCCGGCCGCAGCGGCGAATCCCGATCTCCCCATCGTGTTCGTGTTCGACGAGCCGCTGCTGCGCCGATTACGGCTCTCGGTGAACAGGCTGGTCTTCCTGTCCCAGGCGTTGGCCGAACTCGGCACCAGGCGGGAGGTGCGGATATGGCGGGGGGATCCCGTCGCGGTGTTGCGGGGCGAGAACCTGGCGACAACGTTCGCGCCGGTTCCGGGCTGGCGTTCCCGGGCCGCTCGCCTGCCGGTGGTCGACCTGCACCCCTGGCCTTGGCTGGAGCGACCCCGAGCGGGTTCGGTGGCCTCCTACACGGCATGGAGCAAAGGATGGAGCAGAGGGCGGTGACCCACGAATCCGATACCCCGGCGCGTAAACTCGGCCGAATCGTCCTCGGTGCGTTCATGATCTTCGCCGGAATCGGGCACATGTCCTTCGCCCGTCAGGAGTTTCAGGCGCAGGTCCCCACCTGGGTGCCGGTGCCCCCGGATGTCACGGTGCTGGCCTCGGGGGTGGTCGAGATCGTTCTGGGCGTGGCGATCATCGTCGCCACGAGAAGACGTGCCGTGGCCGGGCTGCTGCTGGCGGCCTTCTTCGTGGCGATCTTCCCCGGCAACATCGCCCAGTGGGTCCACCAGCGAGATGCCTTCGGACTCGATAGTGATGGCGCCCGGTTGGCACGGTTGTTCTTCCAGCCGGTGCTCGTCGCCTGGGCGTTGTGGTCGACCGGTGCCTGGCGGGTTCTGCTTCGGCGGCGGGGAACCCCGTATGTACCGTGAAGCCCATGCGTATCGCCGTCTCGGGTAGCCACTCGCTGGGCAAGTCGACCGTGGTCAACGACTGGGTCGCCCGTCACCCGCAGGTCATTCGGGAGGAGGAGCCCTACCGGACGCTGGGGCTGTACGGGCCTTACGAAATCTTGTTTCGCGATGAGTCGACCCGGCTGCACAACGGTATTCAGCTGTACTACAACATCAGTCGCGTGCACCGGTACGCCTCACCCGACGATGAGGTGATCTTCGATCGGGCGCCGGTGGATTATCTGGCCTACTCGCAGTACACCGCCGACGCGGGGTGCACCGATATCGATGATGCGTTCGTGGAGTCCATGGCGCCCGCGGTCACCGAGGCGTTGGACCACCTGGACATCCTCGCCTTCGTGCCGAAGTCCGACGAGTGGCCGGTGGAAATGGAAACCGACGGCATCCGGCCGGTCGATCACGGCTACCGGGACGCGGTGGATGTGGTGTTCAAACAGATTTACCGCGACGGTCGTTACTCGGTCCTGCAGGGGGCCAACCGCCCGAAGGTTGTCGAGTTGGTGGGCAGTCGCGAGCATCGACTCGAGCAGTTGCAGCAGGCGATCACCGAGGTGGCTGTGGGATGACGATGAGACTCGACTGCGCGACCTATGTGACGTTGTGCGCGACAGGGCTGATTTTCCTGCTGGCGCTGGTGCTCGGGGTGTGGAAGTACCGCCAGATGGTCACCAGCCCCGATCATCTCGCGCACCCCTACGTCGATATTGCGCATCGATCCGCGCTGCTGTACTCCTTCGCGACTCTGCTGGTGGCGGTGTTCGTCGAACTCAGCGCATGGCCGGGGTGGGTCAACCTCGCGGCCGCGATGACGGTCGTCGTCTTCTTCGTCGGCGCGATCATCAGCTATATCGTTCACGGTGCCAAACGGGACACCACCAACCAGCTCAGCGAACCCGGCCCGGGCATCCACGTGGCGATGACGGCGTTGATCGTCGGTGAGATCGGCGGTTTCGCCGTGCTGTTCGCCGGCTTCCTGAAGGGCTGGTTGTAGACGGGGTCCGCTGGTGTCCGTCAGCTGCCGTAGAGGTGCAGGGCCCGTGCGGCTGCCGTGGCCACGTCGCCGCTCAACCGGGCGACCGGCGGACCACCCCGTTGATGGATCACGTTGGCCAGGACGATCACGTAGCTGTCCGACCCGGGGTCGATCCACAGCGTCACCCCGGTGAAGCCGGTATGGCCGAAGCTGCCGACCGGAAAGACGAGGCCGCGCGGTGTGGACTGATAGGTATCGATATCCCAGCCGAAGCCGCGCAGGCCCTGGCCGGCGACGGGCTGCTGCGGTGTGGTCATCAACTCGAGGGTCGATCGCCGCAGTGGGAACGGGCTGGGACGCCCGGCGAGGCGATCGAGTAACGCTTGGGCGTACCTGCCGATGTCGCGCACCGTGGAGAACACACCGGCACTGCCGGCCACCCCGCCCATCCGGCGTGCGGTCGGGTCGTGCACGGTACCGCGCAGCAGGTTGCCGTGGTTCGGGTTCGCGCCCGGGGTGTCCTCATCGCGGGCCGTCGGCGCGACGCGGGCCAACAGGTCGGTACTCCATCCGGTTGACGGGCAGGGACCGGTGCCATCGACGTCGGTGGCCAATGCGATTGCGGTGCCGCGGATCTGGTAAGGCCCGCATGCCGCGGCGGCGGGTAGGTAGCGGGTGTCGACCATGCCCAGCGGGGTGAAGACGTTGTCCCGGACGTAGACATCCAATGGTTCGCCGGTGATCCTCTCGATGAGCACGCCGAGGAGGATGAATCCGATATCGGAGTAGTGGAAGGTTTCACCGGGGCTGAATTCCAGCGGCGCGGTGAGGGCGCGGTGGATTCCACCGTCCCGGTCGGCCGCGACCAGTCCCCAGGGGCCCTGTCGGCTCAGGTCACCGCCGATGCCCGAGGTGTGGGTGAGCAGCATTCGCAGCGTCACCCGGGCTCGAAGCGGGTCGTTCGCCGGGTTGAAGTCGGGCAGGTAATTCTGGACGGGATCGTCGATGTCGACCGCACCGCGCTCATAGAGTTGGAGGACGGCGGTGCTCGTCGCGAGGATCTTGGTCAACGACGCGATATCGAAGATGGTGTCCTCGGTCATCGGCTCGGCGGCCGACGGCAACCCGTCCGGCCCGGGCTCGCCGGCGTACTTGCGGGAACCGAAAGCCTCCCGGAAGACGATCCGGCCGTCATGGCCGACTTGAATCACCGCGCCGGGAAGTCGCCGGGCCGCAATGTCAGCGAGGACGAGCTCGGAAACCGGGGTGAAATCGCCTTCGGGCACGACGATTGCGGTGGGGATGACCGGACGCGCCGGCGGCGCTGCGGGGATGCCGGTTGTCGACGGCGGGCCGGCCGGCTGGCCGCACGCCGTGGCCACGGCGCTGAGCACGATGGCCGCAGCGCCGAGGTTCCGGGTGAACCCCGATCGCGGCAGGGTCAACGTTTCTCGGCCATCGACCGGATCCAGTCCAGGTTGGCCTGCATGTTCTGCTGCCATTCGGCCAGCCGCCGGGCCACGATCCGTGCCTCTTTGTCCGGTTGGGCGGTGATGCCGATGGTGAGCCCCGACGGGCCGGGCCCCATCCGCGCCCATTGCCGGAGGAGCACCCCGTCGCTGGTCGGCTCGACCTCGAATCCCCAACTGGCGATGGGTTGGTCGTGCCCTAGGACGTTCCACACCCAGCGGCTCGGCGCCTCAACCTCCACGATTTCGCACACGGTCTCCCAGTTGCCGATGGCGGTATTGGCGTTGCAGCCTTTGAAGCGGGCGCCGACCGCAACACCGTCGGCGCCGTCGAGCCATTCGACGGCGTGCAGCTCCGCCGAACATCGGGTGGGCACCGTGATGTCGGTGACATAACTCCAAGCGGTGGCGACATCGCACCGCACACGTTGCGTCGCTTCGACTGTCGGCCGATCCCGATAGCGCATCGTTACAGCGTGCCACGGATCGAGGACACTGATCGGCACGCCATCGCGCGGTGGCCGCGATAGCGTGAGAGCGTGCATCCGGGTTCGGCGCGCGCCGGCAACAACCCGAGTTCGAAAGCGAGACGCCACCATGCCAGCAGACAAGCCGAATATCCTCGTCATCTGGGGCGATGACATCGGGATTACCAACCTGAGCTGTTACAGCGACGGGTTGATGGGTTACCGGACGCCCAATATCGATCGGATCGCCGCCGAGGGCATGCGGTTCACCGACTCCTACGGTGAGCAGAGCTGCACCGCGGGCAGGTCATCGTTCATCACGGGTCAGAGTGTGTACCGCACCGGCCTGAGCAAGGTCGGGATGCCCGGTGTCGACATCGGACTGTCCGCCGAGGACCCGACCATCGCCGAACTGCTCAAACCGCTGGGCTACGCCACCGGCCAGTTCGGCAAGAACCACCTCGGCGACCTCAACAAGCACCTGCCCACCGCGCACGGGTTCGACGAGTTCTTCGGCAACCTCTACCACCTCAACGCCGAGGAGGAACCGGAGAACCCCAACTACCCCACCGAGGAGGAAGCGCCGAAGTTGCGCAAGATGCTGCTGCCTCGCGGCGTCATCCACTCGTGGGCCACCGAGGAGGTCTCCGACGAGGTCGACGAACGGTACGGACCGGTCGGGCGGCAACGCATCGAGGACACCGGTCCGCTGACCCGCAAACGGATGGAGACCATCGACGACGAGACGACGGCCGCGGCGATCGACTTCATGAAGGCCCAGACCGAGGCCGACACGCCGTTCTTCGTGTGGATGAACGCCACCCACATGCATTTCCGGACGCACACCAAGCCCGAGAGCCTCGGACAGGCCGGCCGGTGGCAGTCGCCCTATCACGACACCATGATCGACCACGACAACCATGTCGGTCGGCTACTGGAGTGCGTCGATGAGCTCGGTATCGCCGAGGACACCATCGTTATCTACTCCACCGACAACGGCCCGCATGCCAACACCTGGCCGGATGGCGCCACCACCCCGTTCCGGAGCGAGAAGAACACCGGCTGGGAGGGGGCGTTCCGGGTTCCGGAGATGATCCGCTGGCCCGGTCGGATTCCGGCCGGTGTGGTATCCAACGAGATTGTCCAGCACCACGATTGGCTGCCGACATTCCTGGCCGCGGCGGGTGAGCCGGACATCGTGACCAAGCTCAAACAAGGGCACACGATCGCCGACCAGACGTATCACGTACACATCGACGGCTACGACCTGCTGCCGTATCTGACCGGCGAGGTGGACAAGAGCCCCCGCCGCGGGTTGATCTACTTCTCCGACGACTGCGATGTGATAGGGCTGCGTTACGAGAACTGGAAGTTGGTGTTCCTCGAGCAACGCTGCGAGGGAACCCTACAGATCTGGTTCGAGCCGTTCACCGAACTTCGGGTGCCCAAGATTTTCAACCTGCGCACCGACCCGTTCGAACGCGCGGATGTCACCTCCAACACCTACTGGGACTGGGTGCTGGAGAACGTCTTCATCACCCTGTACGGCAACGCATTGGTGCTGCAGTTCCTGGACACCTTTAAAGAGTTCCCGCCCCGCAGTGAGCCGGCGTCCTTCACCATCACCGCGGCCGTGGAGAAGCTGAAGAAGTATTCCGAGACGATGGCCGGCTGACGTTGGCCGACCTGGAATCCTGGCGCGACGGGCCGACGAAGTCAGCTGTCCTCGACTTCGTCGGCCGCGTCACCACCCAGGGTCCGGAATTCGTCGCCCCCGATGAGCGGGTGGCGGTGTTCGACAACGACGGCACGCTGTGGGTGGAGAAACCCGCCCTGGTTCAGCTGGATTTCCTGGTTCGGCGGCTCGCCGAACAGGCGGCCGCCGATGCGTCGCTGGCGCAGCGGCAGCCCTACGCCGCGGCCGCGGCCGGTGATCTCGGGTGGTTCGCCGACGCGGTCACCCGGCATTACGACGGTGACGATTCCAGGTTGCGGGTGCTGGCCGACGGCATCTATTCGGCTTATCAGGGTATGCCGGTCGAGCAGCACGCCGAGCACGCCGAGGCGTTCTTCGCCGATGCCCGGCACCCGACCCTGGAACGCCCCTACACCGCGTGCGGTTACCGGCCGATGGTGGAGCTACTGCGATTTCTGGAGGGCAACGGGTTCACCAACTACATCGCCTCCGGCGGTGGTCGCGACTTCATCAGGCCGGTGACCACACAGATGTACGGCATCCCCCCGGAACGGGTGATCGGCAGCTCGGTCGGCCTTGATTTCGCCGATGGCAACCTGTTGACCACCTCGAGGCCGGAGTTCCTCAACGACGGACCGGTCAAAGCCGTCCGCATTTGGGGACGGACCGGTCGACGGCCGATCTTCGCGGCAGGCAACTCCAACGGTGACATCGAGATGCTGCAGTACACCGACGCAACCCCGGGTCCGTCGATGAGCATGCTCGTGCTGCACGACGATGCGGACCGTGAATTCGGCTACACCGCAGGCGCGGAACGGGCCCTGGAACTCGCGCCAGGGGCGGGCTGGGCGGTGACGAGCATGCGCGACGAATGGGCGACGGTGTTCTCGTGACGGTGTTCTGGTGACCGGACGGTTGGTTTCGATTCCCGCCCAGCGGGCGGTGCTGGGCTCGGACGATCACTATCCCGAGGAAGCCCCGGCCCGCGCGGTGGACGTTGGCGGCTTCGCCATCCAGGCCTGTCCGGTCACCAACGCCGATTTCGCCCGATTCGTCGATGCCACCGGATACGTGACCGTCGCCGAACGGCCGTTGAATCCGGCGGACTATCCGGGGGCGCCGGCGGAGAACCTGCAACCCGGTTCGATGGTCTTCCGGCGGACCGCGGGACCGGTGGACCTGCGCCACCTCAGCCAGTGGTGGACCTGGACCCCGGGTGCATCGTGGTGCCGGCCGGTCGGGACCGGCTCGTCAGTGGACAAGCGCGCCGAGCACCCGGTCGTTCATGTCGCCCACGAGGACGCGCAGGCCTACGCCACCTGGGCCGGCCTGGCACTGCCCACCGAAGCCGAATGGGAGACCGCGGCCCGCGGCGGGCTGGACCACACCGCCTACACCTGGGGCGATGAGCCGGAGCGCCCCGGCCAACGGCTCGCCAACTACTGGCACGGTGAGTTCCCCTGGCGACCCGACCCCGGCTACGGCCGCACCAGTCCGGTGGGCAGTTTCCCGCCCAACGGGTACGGACTGTTCGACATGGGGGGCAACGTCTGGGAGTGGACAAGCGACTTCTACCGTGACACCCGCGCCGGTGAACCATGTTGTGAGGCCGGAAGTTACGATCCGCAGCAGCCGCAGTTCCAGGTGGCCCGCAAGGTCATCAAGGGTGGCTCGTTCCTGTGTGCCGACAACTACTGCCTGCGGTACCGCCCCGCAGCCCGCCGGCCCCAGATGATCGACACCGGCATGAGCCACATCGGCTTTCGCTGTGTGGTGCGGCCGCCGGACACCTCTGAAACGGGGCCACGTGTGCGGTAGCCGTTGCCCGTACGTCACGGTGGTTCATGCCCGCTGACCGGTCCGCACCCCCGGCAGCGTTCGGTCTGCTGCGGATTCGACCGGGTCCACGTCGGTGGCCGACGGCGTTGCGGGTCGCGATCAGCACCGCGATACCGCTGCTGATCGGTTTGGCCGCCGGCGATATCGGCGCCGGGCTCATCGCCACCCTCGGGGCGTTCACCGCGGACTACGGGACCGACCGGCCATTCCGCAACCGCGGCCTGCAATCGGCCGCCATCGCGGTCGCACTGGCTGCGGCGGTCACCATCGGCGCCTCGGCGGCGCCGATGATGTGGACCGCGGTGATCGCGGTGTCCGCGATCGCGGTGCTGGCCGTTTGGTTGTGCTCGGCACTGTCGGTGGGTCCTCCCGGGGCGTACATGTTCGTCCTGGTGTGCGCGGCCGGGGTGGGAATCTCCGCGGCCGAACGGCCGGCGTGGCAGATCGGCCTGCTGGTCCTCGCCGGCGGTGCGATCGCCTGGGTCGGCCAGATGAGTGCGTTGGTGGCCGGCCCCCGCGGACCCGAGAAGTCGGCGGTGGCCGCTGCCGCCGACGCGGTCGCGGGCTATCTCGAGTGCGCCGGCGGAGCCGAATCGACGGTCGCCCGGCGGCGTGCGGCGGCAGCGCTGGGGCGGGCCTGGGCCGTGCTCGTCGAATACCAGCCCCGGGCGGAAGCCGGAGGTGCGCTGGCCGAGTTACGCGAGGCCAATCACGCCCTGCACGTGTTGTTCGCCGACGCGATGACGGCCGTCGGTGCGGGCCGACCGGTATCCGCTCGCGCCGCGGAGACCGCCCGCGGGATCGGAAACCTGGATCTCGCCCCCGGCGTCGTCGCCGACCGCGTCCCGGATCGACCGCCGTTGCGGAGAGTGTCGACGCTGGCCCTGCTGACCCGGGCTCTCAGACCAGGCGCGCACACCCGGCGAGTGATGCTGCGTGTCGGAGTCGCCGCTCCGATCGCCGGGGTGGCCGCCGGAACGCTCGGTATCGGGCACGTGTACTGGGCGATGGCCGCGGCGGTACTGGTGTTGCACCAGGGCGCCCACCGGCTCGCAACCCTCGAACGCGGCGGTGAACGTGTGCTCGGCACGGCGGTCGGGTTGGGTCTGGCGGCGGCCATCCTCGGCCTGTACCCGCAGGGCCTGTGGCTTGTCCTGGTGGTCTCCATGCTGCAGTTCGCCATCGAAGTCTTTGTGGTCAGAAACTACGCCCTGGCAACGGTGTTCATCACCGCCATGGCTCTGACCATCGCCTCGGGGGCGGCCCGAGCCGATATCGGGGAACTCCTGATCGCCCGCGGCGCGGACACCGTGATCGGATGTGGCGTCGGACTGGCGGTCTACCTGGTCGCCGCGCGCGGTCAGGAAGTCAACCGGATCGGCGAGGCGACCGCCGAGATGCTGGACCGCGCCATCGCGACTACGGAGTTCCTGGCCCGCGGGGATGCCCTGTCGCTGCCATCCCGTGCCGCGCGCCGCGACCTGCAGGAACGCGTCTTCGACCTCGTCGACGCCGAGGACGCTTCCCGCAACGGGTCGCGGCGGGACCGGGCCGCCGCAATCCGACTGGCCCCCATGGTTGCCGCCGCCGAGCATCTCGGCTACGCCACCGTCACCGCCTGCTGGGCGGCCGAAAGGCGAAGTGACGGAATCTTCGGTTCGTCAGACCCCGACACCTATCTTGTTGTGTTGCAGCAGATCGCCGAATCAGTGCGAACGGGGCACGCACCGTCGATCACCGACGAGCTGCCGCCGTTCGCCGCACCCGAGATGCGGTTGCTGGCCGAGGCTCTGGGCGGGATCGCGCCGCCCGGGAACAGCTGCTGACTCTCCGATTCATCGGTACGCACCGCCGCGATCGGATCTCAGGAGATGCTCTCGACGGCGGCGGCGGCCCGACTCTGGAACTCCGGTGGCAACGGGATGTAGCCGACCTTGTTCAGAGCGGTCTGGCCGCCGGTCACCGCGGACTGTAGAAAGGCTTTCACGGCTTTGCCGGTGTCGGCATCGGGATACCGGGAGCAGACGATCGCATAGCCCGCCAGGATGATCGGGTAGCCGAACTTGGCGGTCGGCTGGAACGCCGGGGTCAAGTCGAGGACCAGGTCGTTCCCCCGGCCGGTGATCGTGACCGGGGCGATGGACGTGCCGACCCAGTCGGTGCCGATATGGGTGACCCCGGCAGGTGTCTTGATGTCGGCGGTGGACAGGCCCTGGTCGATGGCGAAGGACCATTCGTTGTAGCTGATTGCGCCGGGAGTTTCCTTGACCATCTCCGCGGTGCCCTGGTTTCCGCTGGCGCTCAGGCCCACAGCGCCGTTGAAGATTTTTCCCGCGCCGCGGTCCCAGGCCCCGCCCGAGGCAGCCTGTAGATACTGCTGGAAATTGTCGGTGGTGCCCGATGCGTCGTCGCGATGGATGACCCGGATCTCCTCGGCGGGCATTGCTGTTCGCGGGTTCGGGTGCGCCCTGCCCGCTGGCAGGTTCAGAGCGGTGATCGCCGGGTCGTCCCACCGCGTTATGGCACCGGAGAATATTGCGGCCAGTGTGGAACCGTCGAGGATCAGGACGTCGACATCGGGCAGGTTGTAGGTGATGGCGATGGGCCCGAACACGATTGGGATGTTCAGCGGTTCCGCGCCTCCGCAGCGCTGAGCCGCGTCCGCGTACTCCTCGCCCTGGAGCGGTGAGTCCGAGTTCCCGAAATCGGTCCTCCGTTCCAGGAATTCAGCAATTCCAGCACCGGATCCGTTCGCGGTGTAGTTGACCGTTGTGCCCGGACAGGCCTGCTGAAAGGCCTGAGTGAAATGAGACATGGCCGCCGCCTGGGCTGTCGAGCCGCTGGCGTTCAGTTCCTGTTTGCCGGCGCAGGCTACAGCGGCGTTCTCAGCGTAGGGCGGCACCGGGCCGGTCTGCGAACATGCCGATGTCATCATCGCGCCGACCACGGACAGGATGGTCAGGCCGGCCAGACCGCGGTGCGGATTGCTCACAATCGGGGCGCCTCCTTCAGGCCGGTACCGGACCGACCGGATAAATCTGCACTGAGTGAAAACCCGATTTCAAGGGATAGGACAGCAATCCGTTACCCCGTCATGTGGTGTTCACCGGAGAGACGGCCGGTATTCACTATCCGGCCCGCCGATTCCGGCCGAGCCCGGTTGCACGCTGAATCGAAGTCTGTGAATATCGACGGATGTCGAATTCGGGTCCGGATCCCTGCCGGGTGACCCCCCTGGTCGCCGAACCGCTCAACCCGGCGGCGGCGGTCGATATGGCTCGGAAGTTCAAGGCGTTATCGGATCCGGTGCGTCTGCGCCTGCTCAGCACTATCGCCAGCCATGCCGGCGGTGAGGCCTGCGTCTGCGATATCTCGGCCGGGCTGCAGGTGTCTCAGCCGACGGTCTCGCATCACCTGAAGGTGCTGCGTGACGCGGGGCTGCTGACCTCGCAGCGCCGGGCCTCTTGGGTGTACTACGCGGTGGTGCCGGAGGCGGTGGCGGCGCTGTCCGAATTGTTGGCGGTCGGGGCGGATTCCGCAGCGGCAGTATCGGTTTCCCCATGACGGAAACCGTGAATTCGCAAGCCCCGGCGGGTGGCAAGCTGTCCACCCTGGATCGCTGGTTGCCGGTCTGGATCGGTCTGGCGATGGCGGCCGGATTGCTACTGGGCCGCGGGGTGCCCGGGATGAACGTCGCGCTGGAGAAGGTCCAGATCGACGGGATCTCGCTACCGATCGCCCTGGGTCTGCTGATCATGATGTACCCGGTGCTGGCCAAGGTGCGCTATGACCGCCTCGACAGTGTCACCGATGACCGCAAACTCCTGTTCAGCTCGCTGGTGTTGAACTGGGTGTTTGGCCCCGCGCTGATGTTCGCGCTGGCGTGGCTGATGCTGGCGGACCTGCCGGAGTACCGCACCGGGCTGATCATCGTCGGACTGGCCCGCTGTATCGCCATGGTGATCATCTGGAATGACCTGGCCTGCGGGGACCGCGAGGCCGCCGCGGTGCTGGTGGCGCTGAACTCGATGTTCCAGGTGGTCATGTTCGCCGTCCTGGGCTGGTTCTATCTGTCGGTGCTGCCCGGCTGGCTGGGACTGCAGCAGGCCTCGATTTCGACGTCGCCATGGCAGATCGCCAAATCGGTGCTGATCTTCCTGGGTATCCCGCTGCTGGCGGGTTATCTTTCGCGCCGGATCGGGGAGCAGACCAAGGGCCGCCAGTGGTACGAAACCCGATTCCTACCCAAGGCGGGTCCGTGGGCGCTGTACGGTCTGCTGTTCACCATCGTCATTCTCTTTGCCCTGCAGGGAGATCAGATCACCAACCGGCCGTGGGACGTGGCCCGGATCGCCGTTCCGTTATTGGCCTACTTCGCGATCATGTGGGGAGGTGGGTTCCTGCTGGGAGCCACGTTGGGTTTGGGGTATGCGCGCACCACCACGCTGGCGTTTACCGCGGCGGGCAATAACTTCGAGCTCGCCATCGCCGTGGCCATCGCCACGTTCGGCGCGACATCCGGTCAAGCTCTCGCCGGAGTAGTCGGACCGTTGATCGAAGTGCCGGTGCTGGTGGGGCTGGTCTACGTGTCGCTGGCCTTACGTAAACACTTTCCGGCGGTCGCCCCGACTCCGCCGCGTTCCTGATCGACACCCCGAGGTGTCCGAGCCCCGTCTGGACCCCGTCTGTTGTGAAAGGTATGTGAAAGGTAAAGGTCCACCACGATATGGATTCTCGACCCAGCGTGTTGTTCGTCTGTATCCACAACGCCGGCCGCTCCCAGATGGCCGCCGGTTTCCTGAGATCGCTGGCCGGCGCTGAGGTACAGGTCCGCTCGGCCGGCAGCGAGCCGGGTGAGCGGGTCAATCCCGCTGCGGTTCAGGCGATGGCCGAGGTCGGTATCGACATCTCCGGCCAATCGCCCAAGCTGCTCACCACCGAGGCGGTGGAATCCTCCGCCGTGGTCATCACGATGGGTTGTGGGGACGCCTGCCCGATCTTTCCCGGAATCAGCTACCGCAACTGGGAACTCGAGGATCCCGCCGGCCAGGGGATCGAAGCGGTCCGCCCGATCCGCGATGAGATCGAGAAGCGGGTACGAGCACTCAGGGATGAGATCATGCCCGGTCCGACCGGCTGACGGCTCAGGCGGCAACCGGCTGATGGACGTCGCGCAACCCGACCGCGTTGCGCAGGCCCGAGCAGTTATGGCAGCCGACGCAGCCAACACAATCCTCGCATTGCGAACAGGCGACGCAGGCCCGGCAGCGGCGGCATGACACACAGGCCAGGCAGGCCGCGCACCCGCTTATCGCCAGGGACAGCGCCGTGACGGCACTGCCGGCGACGGCGGCGCTGCCGAAGGTGGCGATGGAGCCGGCGACCGCAACGCTGGAGACGGTGCCCAAAGAGCCTGCGACGGCGACGCTGCCGACGGTGCCCAACGAACCGGCGACGGCCACGCCTCCGACGGTCCCCGCCGATCCGGCGACAGCGGCACTACCGACGGTGCCCAGGGAACCGGCGACCAGGGCGCTGCCGAGGGTGGCGAAGGAGGCGAGCACCCCGACGCCTGCCGTGGTGGCGAGGGACAGTGGCGCGAGCAGGGATTTGAGTGCCATTGCGTTAGTTTCTCAAGAATGAGGCACCGCGGACGGGTTTCGGAGCCACCCGCAGATCGCAGCACTCGGTGTGGGCATCGGGTGCTGCGGCGTGGGGCAAACACCTCATGAGTCGTGGATCACGTCCGTTGGAAGAGATAGGCGAATGCGCCGCGGGTGTAGGCGATCCCGCGTCCCTCACGGCGAATGGTGTCGGGTTTGGCTGCCGTCGGCTTTTTGGGGATGAGGTAGCTGTCGAGGGTGTCGGTGTCCAAGCGGTATCGGTCGCCGTCGTGGTGTACCGCGGCCACGAGATCAAGTCGCCGGTCGAGCGCAGCGAGGCTGGCGTCGCCGTGGCTGACGTTCGCCAGAAAGAGGCCGTTCGGTTTGAGGTAGCGCGCACAGTGGTCCCAGAGCGGGCCTGCGTACAGCGAGATGAGCAGGTCGAAGTCGGCCTCGGTTAAATCCAGCGCTGAGGCGTAATCGGCGTGCAAAAATCTGATGGCGGGTTCGATACCGACCCGGGTGCGGCCCTGTAGTTCGGCAGCCACGAGTTCGTGGTTGGCGAAGTAACGCGCGGCCCGGCGGTCGATGTCGACGTAGGTGACCGA
>CAZGPT010000010.1:26118-35636 GCA_964527015.1 uncultured Mycobacterium sp.
CGGTGTTCATCGCGGCTGCGCCAGGCACGGTATCCGCGGTGCGCCCCGAATGCGCCGATAACCGCCATGACGCACCAGACGGCAATCGCCGCGTAGGCCAACGGGGAGGCGAGATCCGCGATCGACGCCCCCAGCGCGGTGTAGACGAACGCCCGCGGCGCCGATCCGATCAACGCACCGACCGCCATCTGCCACAACGGCATTCCGAACGCGCCGAAGGTGTAGGAGGCCAGCGCATCGGAGATGCCGGGAATGAAACGTTGACCGACTACAGCCCACAGCCCACGCTGCTGGATCTGGGTGTCGATGCGCTGCGCCCATTGCTCCCCGATCAGCGCCCGGGCACTGTCTCGGCCCGCGTACCGGCCGGTCAGGGCGGTGATCACGGCCGTCGTCGCCGTAGATACCAGGCTGACGACCGTGCCGAGCACCGGTCCGAACAGCAAGCCGCTGCCAGCGGCCAGTAACGGGCCCGGGACGAAGATCGCGGCCAGCAGGGCGGCCACCACGATGTAGGCCAGGGGAGCCACCGGTCCAGCGGCGGCGACGGTATCGCGCACCGCATCGATATCCACGACCCGTCGGATGGCAACCAAATAGAACAGCGTCAGGATGACGGCGCCGAACAATGCCAGTCGCAGGATGTGCGGCCGCCGGCCGGTGACCGGGGTGTCCGCACTGTCGCTCACATCGGCCTCGGGACTATTAAAGGTTGTTGGCTGTGTGGGTCGACGAGAGAGGTGACTCCCGGCCCATCGCCGCGTTCGGGATCGGCGGTTGGCGCTGCATGGTGCACTAATGTCTGCCGGATGAGTGAGCCGGCGGCCCAGGAATGCCCAGTCTGCCATTCTACGGTGCCCGAGGGCGCTTTCTGTGCCTGCTGCGGATCGGATCTCGCTGCCCGAGGGGGTTCCTGGCGAACCCTGTTGCGGCCCGCTTCTTTTGCGGTCGCCTCCCGGGAGCCGGTGGGGTTGCCGATGATAACCAGTTCGCTGTACCCCCATCTCGCCGAGTCGATGCGATGGCCATTCCGCCACGGCGTCTTCCTCGTGTTCGGTGCGCTGTTGACCTTCTCGATGCTGACATGGTTGACGCCGTTGTTGATCGTGGTCTGCCTCGGGATGCCGCTGCTGTTCGCGCTCTACGGGTGGCAGTCCGGGGTGTTCCGCGACGTGTCGCCCAGGGTTCTCCTGCCCGCGATCGCCGTCAGCGCCGCAATCAGCGTGACGTGGTGGGTATGGTCGGAGGCGCTGGTCGCCAGGGTGTACGACATTCCGGTCGCTGTCGGTTCACAGCTACTGCACGGTTTGGCTTTGGGGCTGACCGTGTCCCTCGCCGGTACCGGGTTGATGCTGGCACCCACTGTGGTGGTGAAGTTTTTTCACCGACGGGTGAGCGAGTCGCTGGACGGTTTCGTCATCGGCGCCTCGTGCGCCTTGACGTACTCGGCGGCCGGCACCATCGCGTGGCTGGCTCCCCAGGTCGCCGTTGGTCTAGTCGACAACTACGCGCCCTGGCGGCTCTTTGAGGAGGCGTTTTTCTACGGGTTCGTCGACCCGATAGTGACGACGGCGGCCGGTGGCCTCCTCGGATTGAGACTCTGGTTCCGGCCCGGGAGTCGATGCGGTGACCCCCGGCGGGTGCGCCGGATCTTGGAGGCCCTGACCGCGGCCGGTATCGCGATCTACCTCGCGATCTATCTGGTCGACGCCGCCGACCTGTCGCGGTTCACCGAGATCGCCGTCAACGCCGTGCTGGCTGCGATGAGTCTGGTGACGCTACGGGCCGCGATCCAGGTGACGTTGC
Source organism: uncultured Mycobacterium sp. (assembly GCA_964527015.1). Taxonomy (GTDB): domain Bacteria; phylum Actinomycetota; class Actinomycetes; order Mycobacteriales; family Mycobacteriaceae; genus Mycobacterium. The sequence continues at coordinate 27,925 of CAZGPT010000010.1, forward strand.
TGCACGAGGAAGCTGATCCCGGTACCGGCGCCACTGTGGTGTGCGAAGACTGCTCGCGCACCGTTACCGACCGCCCGTTCTGCCCGGGTTGCGGGGCGGCTTCCCGCGCGATGTCGCGAACGACGCGGTCGCGGCGCATCGAGGTGCCGTCGTCTGGGGATGGCGATTAAGCGTGACCAGCGATTCGGCGGAATCAGCCGTGCGCAGTAAACTGCGGAAGCCGCCGTCCGTCCGGGCGGGTGAGAGTGAAGGATTGTCAGCATGTCCAATCGTGTGAAGACCAAGGTTGCGCTGTTGGCCGGTACGGCCGCCATCATCGGCATGGGAACCATGACCGCCTGCGGAAGCGACACCAAAGACAAGCCCGCCGACACCATGACTCCCACGAGCAGCGCCCCCGAGACGACGGCCACGCTGACGCCCACGGACAAGAAGTCCGTCGGTTCCTTCGCCCCCACGATGACCGCGGACAAGGCCCCGACCCGGGTGCCGGGCGCGCAAGGCCGACTGAGCCCGTAGCAGAAGAAACCGCAGCCGAGCCGGCCCGCCTCAGCGGGGCGGATCGCCACGCCAGCTGAAGCTGTCGAGGTACCGGCCCATGATCCTGGCGATCTCCAGATTCGCCGGGGACGGCGGCCCCACACCCGGCGCGAACTGCACGAAGGGCCCCGCGGCCGCGGCCACCAGCGCCAGGTCGTCCTTGACCGCCGAAATGACGAGGATGCGCAGCGAATCGGAACGCGCCCGCGGGGTGAAGTCGGCGACCACTCCGTAGCCGGGGTGGAAACCCACCGTGGCGTTGGGGAGTTCGTAGTCCACCGCCGCGTCGGGGAATGACTCGGCCATGAAATCCTCCACCACCTGGCGGGCCGCGCGGCCGGTCGCCGGGATGCTGAAAAGGCGCAGTGTCCCGCCGTCTCCCACATTCCACTGCGCGGTCACCCCGTTGGGATCGGTGGTGACCGTGAATGCGGGTCCTTCGGCGGGATAGCCGACCGAGAACGATTCGTCGGCGGCGACGAACCGCGGCGTGTTCGACACCGGCAGGCCGGTGGGCGGCCGTCCGCAGTCGGGCGGGCACTCATAGAGCGGGACGTTGTCCACCCGGCTGTCGATGCCCGCGAATACCACCAGGGCGACGATCAGGCCCGCGAGCCACAGACCCAGAATGAGGAAATACCGCGGGGTCAGGATCCGCCGCCAGCGCCCGTCGGCGATGCGCTCGATCACCGATTCGGCACCCGGGCCAACAAGATTTCTCGGGCCAGGTTGGTCACGATCGGGCTGCCCAGGCCGGTCACCATGTCATAGCCGAGCAGCCCGCCCGGCGCGACCGCATTGCCGCCCAGTCGGATATCGCGGAAACTCGGGATGAACGCCCCCTCGGCGATCGCGTACAGCACCGGATTCAGGTCGCCGAGGGGCGGTTGTCCTTTCTCCGCGTACTGCTGGTTGATCAGCGCTGCGATACCGGCCCAGATCGGCGCGGCCTGGGAGGTTCCGCCACCGACCAGAACCTGCTGATCCATGACGAACTTCACTCCGGTGGTCGGGTCGGCGACTGCGGAGACGTCGGGAACCAACCGGGCGTCGGCCGGACCGGCGCCCTCGGGCACCGTCTGCCAGGCCGGCCGGCGGTAGAGCACCGACGCCCCGCCCGCCGTGCCCTGGGTCAGCGGTACGTCGTACCAGGACTGTTCGGCGAACCATTCACCGTTCGCCTTGGTGGACAGCTGGGTGCCGCCCACGGCGGTCATCTCCGGGATCGAGGCCACCGCGTCCACCCCGACGTCGTCCGGGCTCGGTGGGTCCGACCAGTCGTGGCCGCCCTTGCATTCCAGTCCGGCGAGATCGCCGCTGGCGATGAAGGCCGTCGTCCCGTTGCGCTGCGCCCGCACCAGGGCGGCCCGAACCGGCGCCAGGTCCGCGGCCGTGAACATCCGGTCACACCCCCACCCGATGGAGAGGCTCCAGATGGCGCCCGGGAACTGGCGGTCCGCCGAGTCGAAGAGCTCAGCCACTCTCTGAAAGCCTCCACCCTCCTCGACACTTGGGCGGGCGTTGACCAGAACGAGGTTGGCATCCGGGGCGACGGCGTGAATCACCTGAAGATCCATGGTGGCTTCGCCGGTGCGTTGTGGGGCCATTCCACCCACCACTTCCGGGGTGAACGGTGCCACCCCGAACCATTCGGCGAAACTGTCCAGGTCCTGCTGGTCGAAGCCGTCGAAGGCGAACACCACAACGGTGATGCCCTTGCCCGTGTACCCGGCGTCCACCAGGGGCATCGCGTTATAGGCGTTCAACAACTGATTCGGCAGTAGCCCGCCGTCGGGCACTTCCAGCGGCGGTGGCAGTGGCCGGGACTCTCGGTATGGCAGGTAATCCAGGATGCGCCCCAGCCCGGCGACCTCGGCGCGCACCGGCGACGGAACCTCAGGCTGGCGGGGTGAGGCGTAGAAGACGCGGCCGGCGTCGGGACCGGTACGGATGCGGTAGTCGTGCACGGCCACACCGAAGGCGTCCGCGACGGTCGCCGGGGTGCCCTCGACGACGGCCCAGTCGTTTCCGTCGTGCCAGCGGACCGACAAATCCTTCGCGCCCGCCCATCTCTGGAGCTCTACAGGCGCGGTCGGCCGATGCAGCGCGGCGGTGAGCTGGACTGTTTCGGCGTGGGCGGGCCCGAGGTCGGTGGCGTGCGCGAGCAGCTGCGCGTACGGACCGCCGATGACGTCGCTCCGGTTGACCCCCGCCCGGTCGCCGCCGAGCAGCACCAGCCCCGCAGCCAGCACCGGAACGGCCAGCGCGGCGAGTGCGGGGCCGGGCCATCGGCGGGTGTCCACGGCATGATTGAACACTATGCCGGCCAGCGGAGCGCCTGTTAGATCAACGAAAACGGACGTCCAGCGTCGCCAGCCCGAAGATTTTACGGCCGGCAGACTTTGCGGTGACGAGCACGACGCCGGTGCGGGTTTCGGGGTCCAGCGACTTGATTCGGCCGCCGAATTCGATGTCCGCGCCCTCGGTGGCCGAGACGATCACCGGCTGGGACAGCCGGACCGCGTAGCGGGTGACCGCGCCGGGGTCGCCGGTCCACGCTGAGACGAATCCGGCGCCCAGGCCCATGGTGAGCATTCCGTGCGCGATGACGTCGGGCAGCCCGGCCAGTTTGGCGATGGCTTCATCCCAGTGGATCGGGTTGGCGTCGCCGGCCACCCCGGCGTAGTTCACCAGATCGCCGCGGGACAGCCGGGTGTGGTGCACTCCCAGGTCGTCACCGACCTTCACCTCGTCGAAGGACGGAGTGCCGGGAGTACGAGCCGCGTCCCCGGCGATGTGCACCTCGCCGTCGGGCCGCACCGTCTTCTGATAGACGTCGTCGGATCCGTCGATCCCCATGATGTCCACGTCGTGCATCATCGCGCGCTGCACGGCCGCCTTGACCGCCGGATCGATGTCCTCGGAGGTAACGCCGACGACGGTGGTGTGCAGGGTGTGTACCCGTTCGCCGGCGGCGTCGATAAAGGTGTTGGTGACGGTGACCAGGTCCCGACCCGCGATCCGCCGCACCGAGGTCAGCTCGACGTCGATATGCAGTTCGTCGCCTTCAACGATCGGGCGGTGCTGTTCGAAGACCTCCTCGGTCTGCACCCAGGTGTCGTATCCCACGACGACCGATTCGAACATGCGGCGGTTACAGGACATCCCCGGTGTCGAGGTGAAGGTCAGTGGCGCGACCAATCCGGCGTAGCCCAGATCGGCGGCGGCCGTGACATCCCAATGTGCCGGGTGGTAGTCCTGTACCGCGCGGGCATACTCGCGTACCTTCTCGCGGCCGACCAGATAGGTGCCGTCCATCTGATAGTGGTGGCCGACCCGGGATTCGAGGTCCGGTGCCTCTGATGCTGCGGTCATGACTTCGCCCAACTTCTGTCGGCCTGCTCGCTGGGGCCGTCTGGAGCACAGTAGCGCGCCGGAAAGCCGGTGGTATGAACCGCTGGCCTTCGCCGCGCCATAGACTGCCGCTGTCAAACGGCGGCGATGGGACGACGATGCGCTCTGGAGATGAACCTCGGCAGGCTGTCGCTGATGAACACTGACGACGTGAAAAAAGCGGTGCTCGACGCGGCTCGCGGGATGTACGCACGCCAGGGCTACGCCAACACCACCATCAAGGGAGTGGCCGCGGCGGCGGGTGTGGCACCCGACCTGATCCGGCGTTATTACGCCAACCGCGAGGACCTCTTCGCCGCGGCCATGCGGCTTCCGAGCGATCCGGGCACGGCCATCGCCCAACTGCTCGCGCCCGGGATCGACGGTCTCGGTGAACGCCTGGTGCGGGTCACCTTGCGGATGCTGGACGACCCCGAGACACGCGAGCAACTCGCCGCCATGGTGCGGGATGGTGCCGGAGCGGCGAAAGCAACCGCGCCACTGCGCGAGTTCCTGGAGTCGGTGATCATCGACCGGGTCGCGGCCGCACTGCGTGTCCCGGACGCCCGGATGCGGGTGACCCTGGCGACCTCCTACGTGGTGGGGGTTGCCGGCACCCGCTACGTGCTGCGGATGGAGCCGCTGGCCTCGGCCACCGAGGACGAGATCGTGCGACTGGTGGCCCCGGCGGTGCAGACGGCGCTGACTGGATCGGCCTCGGTTAGTTCATGACGCGTCACCTCTCGCGGTGCATCAAATTGTCCGATACCGTCCGGACCCCGGAAATCGCCCTGCGGCTGGATCGTGGAGTCGGCATACTGACGTAATCGAACCTGACGTAATCAAACTCGGTGATGGGCGGCTTCGGCGCGGCGAAGGGAGGTCCGATGGACCCGAAACTCGTCGCTGATCCAGTTGGTGGCCACGGGTCGGGCTGGCTTCCACGGCTGGGCCGCGTCGGCGCACTGGCCGTCGCCCTCGGGGTCGGCGGGGTGCTTGCCTCGATCCCGGTGGCGGGCGCCGACACCGCGGGTTCGCGCGGCTCGGCGGGCGCGGAGTCCGCGAGTTCGTCTACGACGTCGGCCGGCACGCGCTCGGCGCGGGCCGCCCGGGTCGTCCGCGCCACGGGCCCGGCACAGCCGGCGGCGACCCGTCCGGTGATGCCGGTGATGAGCGGGGCGGCCGCGCCGTCCTCGGGGGTGCCGACCGCGTCACCTCCGCCGCCCTTGGGCCGAACTCGAGTTCTAGCCGCGCCGGTGATGACGACGCCGCGGTCGGGGGAGCCGGGCGGAGCCGATATCCCGATGGTGCCGTCCCCGGCGGCCCCTTCGGCTGCGACGTCGCCAGGTTCGAAGGCGCAGCTGTCGTCGTCGACGGACTGGACCGCGCAGGCGTCCGGAGGGTCGCCCGAGCTTCCGGGTTCCGCGCCGTTGATGTGGGCAGCGGCGGCTGTTTCCCGTCGGGATATCGCCCCGGCGCGGCCCGTCGCCCCGACGGCCGATGCGGTCTCGACCCGTCAGCCGGCCCTGGCTGAAGTGTCCGGAGCGGCCGCGAACGGTGTTGCTGGGATCGGATCGATCTTCTCGCAGTTCTTCGGTGACGGCACCGCCGAGAACCCCAACGGCGGGCTGCTGATCGGCAATGGTTTCAGCTATGACGCCGGGACGTGCTCGGGCGTGACGGCGTGCGCCGGCGGCGACGGCGGCCTGTTGTGGGGCAGTGGCGGAAACGGCTGGAACGGCGGCGACGGCGGATCGGCAGGCTGGTTCGGCGCCGGGGGCGACGGCGGCGGGGGGGTCCTCGGCGGCGCCGGCGGTGACGGCGGTCGTGGCGGATTCTTCATGGGTAACGGAGGCAAAGGCGGCGCCGGCGGCGCCGCGGTCGTCTCCGGGGCGGCCGGCGGTGACGGCGGCAATGGCGGCAGTGTCGGGCCGTTGTCGCTGGTGGGAATCGGCGGTGCCGGCGGTAACGGCGGTAACGGCTCAGTCGGTGGTCGAGGCGGTGCGGGCGGGCACGGCAGCTATCTGCTCGGCGCCGGCGGTGACGGAGGCTCCACCGGGGCCGGCGGGCAGGCCGGGGAGGCCGGCAAGGCCCGGATCCTGTTCCTGATCGCCAACGACGGCACAGCCGGGCTGGTCTTGGACGACCGCCTGGTGTACTTCCTTGGCGAAACTTCCCAGACGGTGAACACGCCGACGGGCTACGGCGTGATCGGCGAGTTCGATGCCGCCGAGCGGGCCAAGCTGACGGCGGGCGGCCGGATCGTTGGTGAGTCCGTCGCCCTGAAGAACAACAGTCCCTCGGAAGACGGCTACAGCCTCTGGCCGCTGATCGACGATCTCTTCACCTCGTCGGAGCCCGTGCCCGAGGGCGACAAACTCGCGCTCGCGCAGACCATTCTCGGCCGGGTGCAGCTCTACCCGGGGATCGGCCCCACCACGGAATTCCCCAATCCCGAAGAAGGCACCCCGACCGCCGCCGGCGGGTACGTGTTCTGGGCGCAGGACTTCGAATTCGCTCCGAACCGGACGTCCACCGACGGGGCCTACGCCGGAGTGCTGGCCGTGATGTGGGCGGGCAAACAGATCCTCGGCGACGCCATGAAGATCTACCCGGTGCCCTCGAGCAGCCTGTTCAAAACCCTCGGCAGCGAGACTCAGGGTGCCTACGACTCCAGCCACCTCGTCAACGGCGACGGAACGACTCCCTACCTGACATCGCTGGGGCTGACCGACCTGCCGGAGAACCCGGCCGCGGGATCCGGCGGCGAATGGAACTTCCTCTCCCTGGCCTACGCCAACGGCCTGATCGACGGATTCTTCGGCCAGCAGTACAACGCGGCCTACACCGGCGAGGTCACCCCGGACACCAAGCCGTTCTATTCTGCCGATCTGCCCTATGCGCTGATGTCCGCCTACGAGGATCCCCCGCAGGTGGCAACCGGCGGTCCGTGGAACAGCGCTTACTCCGGCGACATCCCGTTCCGGGCGGGGGTCTACTGGCCCTATGAGGTGGACTCGTCCTGGGGCCAGCCGGCGTCGACCAATCAGAAACTGATCCCGACGCAGGTGCCGCTGCCGACGACGTGAGGGGTCTGCCGGCGCCTGAGGGGCCGGCGCTGAGTCGTACAACGTTTCGGTACCACTCCCGTACGGGCGATGAGCACCACAGGCAAAGTAGAAGGTCTTCGCATGAACATCAGCGCCAGCGAGGCTCGGCAGCGCCTTTTTCCGCTGCTCCAACAGGTCAACGCCGATCACGAGCCGGTGCGCATCACCTGCAAGTCGGGCGATGCGGTGCTGATGTCCGCTGGCGACTACGACTCGTGGCAGGAGACGGTGTACCTGCTGCGGTCTCCAGAGAACGCACGGCGGCTCATGGAAGCCGTCGCACGGGATAGGGCCGGACAGTCGGCGCACCGCGCTTCGATCGATGAGCTGCGGGAGATGGCCGGCGGTTAGGAGTGCGGAGTATCCACTTCGATCCGGGGGGTTGGGACGATCTTCTGGCTGGCCTCAGACCGCAAGATGGCGCGCAGGATCACCCGACTCATCGCCGAGATCCAGCGCGATCCCTTCAGTGGAACCCTTCAGTGGGATAGGTAAGCCTGAACCACTCAAAGGCGAGTTGTCGGGATACTGGTCGCGCCGCATCGACGACGAACATCGGCTGGTGTATCGCGCCGATGAGATTGCCGATGAGATTGAAGTGAAAATCGTCAAGACGCGGTATCACTACTAATCTCGACCGGCCTGCTTTTGGGTAGCAACGATATAGAA
>CAZGPT010000011.1:0-35179 GCA_964527015.1 uncultured Mycobacterium sp.
TCGTCGTTGACCTTCTGCTTCATCCGCTCGTAGTTGTTGTCACCGCCACCCTGCGTGAAGCCCAGCCCCACCGCCTTGGAGATATCGGATGTACCGAGGTTCGAGGTGAAGATCAACACGGTGTTCTTGAAGTCGACCGTGCGACCCTGACCATCGGTGAGTCGGCCGTCCTCCAGAACCTGGAGCAGTGTGTTGTAGATCTCCTGATGGGCTTTCTCGATCTCGTCGAACAGCACCACCGAGAACGGCTTCCGGCGCACCTTCTCGGTGAGCTGGCCGCCCTCCTCGTATCCGACATATCCGGGCGGGGCGCCGAACAGCCGGGACGCGGTGAAGCGGTCATGGAACTCGCCCATGTCGATCTGGATCAGAGCGTCGTCATCGCCGAACAAGAACTCGGCGAGCGCCTTGGACAGTTCGGTCTTGCCGACACCGGAAGGCCCGGCAAAGATGAACGAGCCGGACGGGCGCTTCGGGTCCTTCAAACCGGCCCGGGTGCGGCGAATGGCTTTCGAGACCGCCCTGACGGCGTCCTCCTGGCCGATGATCCGCTTGTGAAGCTCATCTTCCATGCGCAGCAACCGCGTTGTTTCCTCCTCGGTCAACTTGAACACCGGGATTCCGGTCCAGTTACCGAGCACCTCAGCGATCTGCTCATCGTCGACCTCGGCCACAACGTCAAGATCCCCTGCGCGCCACTGCTTCTCGCGCTCGGCCCGCTCGGCTACCAGCGTCTTCTCCCGATCTCGTAAGGAGGCCGCCTTCTCGAAGTCCTGCGCATCAATCGCTGATTCCTTCTCGCGACGGGCATCAGCGATCTTCTCGTCGAATTCCCGAAGGTCCGGCGGAGCAGTCATCCGGCGGATTCGCATCCGAGCACCGGCCTCATCGATCAGATCGATGGCCTTATCCGGCAGGAACCGGTCGTTGATGTAGCGGTCAGCCAGCGTGGCGGCGGCCACCACGGCGGAATCGGTTATTGACACCCGGTGGTGCGCTTCATAGCGGTCGCGCAGGCCCTTGAGGATCTCGATGGTGTGCGCGACGGTGGGCTCGCCGACCTGGACCGGCTGGAAACGACGCTCCAGAGCGGCGTCCTTCTCGATGTACTTGCGATACTCGTCGAGTGTGGTCGCACCAATCGTCTGCAGCTCTCCGCGCGCCAGTTTGGGCTTGAGGATGGATGCGGCGTCGATAGCACCCTCGGCGGCGCCGGCACCCACCAGCGTGTGCAGCTCATCGATGAAGAGGATGATGTCGCCGCGGCTGTTGATCTCCTTGAGCACCTTCTTCAGCCGCTCCTCGAAGTCGCCACGGTAGCGGCTTCCGGCAACCAGGGACCCCAGATCCAGCGTGTAGAGCTGTTTGTCCTTCAACGTCTCCGGCACCTCGCCGTTCACGATGGCCTGCGCCAGGCCCTCCACCACGGCGGTCTTTCCGACGCCGGGCTCGCCGATCAGAACCGGGTTGTTCTTGGTGCGCCGGGACAGGACCTGCATCACCCGCTCGATTTCCTTCTCACGGCCGATGACCGGGTCCAACTTGCCTTCCATGGCGGCAGCGGTGAGGTTGCGGCCGAACTGGTCGAGAACCAGTGACGTGGAGGGGCTGCCGGATTCGCCGCCTCGGCCGCCGGTGCCCGCTTCGGCGGTTTCCTTACCCTGGTAGCCGCTGAGTAGTTGGATGACCTGCTGGCGAACCCGGGTGAGCTCCGCACCCAGTTTGACCAAGACCTGGGCTGCCACGCCCTCGCCCTCGCGGATGAGACCGAGCAGGATGTGTTCGGTGCCGATGTAATTGTGACCGAGTTGCAGCGCCTCCCGCAGGCTCAGTTCCAGCACCTTCTTGGCACGCGGAGTGAAGGGGATATGCCCGGACGGAGCCTGCTGGCCCTGGCCGATGATCTCCTCGACCTGGGATCGCACTCCCTCCAGAGAAATCCCCAGCGATTCGAGCGACTTCGCGGCGACGCCCTCGCCTTCGTGGATCAAGCCGAGCAGGATGTGCTCGGTGCCGATGTAGTTGTGGTTGAGCATCCGGGCTTCTTCCTGAGCCAGGACGACGACCCTGCGGGCGCGGTCGGTGAATCTCTCGAACATCTGCGGTTACCTGCCCTCCATCACCTGGTGCCGCGGTAGTCCCCGGGCACCGCAACGTCCACTGTAGTGGGCGGCACCTGGGGAGGTGCTCTCCGCTGCTTGCCGAAACACATCCGTCATCGCGGATACATCAACGTCAACGCCCCGGGCCGCCGTTTCGTTTCCGGTTCGGGCGCCGCCGCCTTCGCGGCAAGCGAAACCGGCCCGGGTGTCGCTCCAGGCGGGCCGGGCTCAGTTGGCTGCGTGGAAGGCCTCGATAATGTCCGCCGGGATCCGCCCGCGGGTCGATACCCGATGGCCGCTACGTCGGGCCCATTCCCGGATCGCTGCACTCTGCTCACGGTCGATCGAGGCGCGTCCAGCCCGTCCGGGCGCTCCCTGACGCCCGCGACGCCGGCCGCCCACCCGGCGGCCGGCGTCGATCCACGGCTTGAATTCATCCCGGAGTTTCTGCGCGTTCCTGGCGGAAAGGTCGATCTCGTAGGTGACGCCGTCAATGGAGAATTCGACTGTTTCGTCGGCGGCGCCATCGCCGTCGAAATCGTCGACAAGGGTGACGGTGACTTTTTTCGCCATGTATTTTCCTCAAACTTTCCGTACGCATGCCGCTCTGGAATACTTAGGCTCCCGCTAATATGCCACAATAGCGGATCGAATTACAAGATTTCTTGATCTGTGAAGTTCAGTTGTCGTGACGACGAACTATCGGGAACAAAACGGTCTCCCTGATCGACAACCCGGTAAGCACCATCAATAACCGGTCGATACCCATTCCGGTTCCGGTGGTGGGCGGCATCGCGTACTCCATTGCGGACAGGAAATCCTCGTCGAGTGCCATCGCCTCGTCGTCACCGGCGGCCGCCGCGCGAGCCTGGTCCTCGAAGCGTTCCCGCTGTACAACGGGATCCACCAGCTCAGAGTAGCCGGTGGCCAACTCGATCCCGCGGACGTACAGATCCCATTTTTCGGTCACTCCCGGGATGCTCCGGTGCTGACGAGTCAATGGTGTGGTCTCCACCGGGAAATCTTTCACGAATGTCGGTGCCCACAACGTGTCACCGACGGCGTGTTCCCATAGTTCCTCGACCAGTTTGCCGTGCCCGTATCCGCGGTCCCGGGGAATCTCGACACCAAGCCGGTCGGCAATAGCCAACAGGTAATCAGCGGGAGTATCCGGCGCAATCTCCTCGCCGAGCGCTTCCGACAATGACGGATACATTTGAATCGCCGGCCATTCCCCGTCGAGGTCGTAGACAGTTCCGTCGGGCAATAGGACCTGACGTGTGCCTATCGCCTCGTCGGCGACACCCTGAATAAGCTCCCGAATCATGGCCGCGGAATCGTCATAGGTCCCCCATGCCTGATAAGTCTCGAGCATCGCGAACTCCGGCGAATGGGTGGAATCGGCCCCCTCGTTGCGGAAGACCCGATTGAGTTCGAACACCCTTTCCAGCCCACCCACTACGCAGCGCTTGAGGAATAACTCGGGAGCGATCCGCAGGTAGAGATCGGCATCAAGGGCATTGGAGTGGGTCACGAACGGCCGAGCCGCGGCTCCCCCTGCGAGGGTCTGCAGCATCGGGGTCTCCACCTCCAGGAAACCCCGTCGCTCCAGTCCGTTCCGGATCGCCCGGATGACGGCAATGCGCTGGCGGGCCACCGTACGGGCCTGCGGGCGGACGATGAGATCCACGTAACGCCGTCGGACGCGTGATTCCTCGCTCATCTCCCGGTGCGCGACCGGTAGCGGCCTCAGCGCCTTGGCAGCCATCTGCCAGGCATCCGCCAGCACCGACAGCTCCCCACGCCGGGAGCTGATTACTTCGCCGTGCACAAAAACGATGTCGCCGAGGTCGACGTCGGACTTCCAGGACTGCAGGGCTTCGGCGCCAACGCCGGCCAGGCTGATCATCGCCTGCAACTGAGCGCCGTCGCCTTCTTGTAACGTCGCGAAACAAAGCTTCCCCGAGTTGCGGGCGAAGACCACCCGACCGGTCACCCCGACCATCTCCCCGGTGGCCGAGTCCGCGGCCAAATCGGGGTGCGCTGCACGAACCTCGGCCAGCGAATGAGTCCGTGGTACGGACACCGGATACGGCTGACGGCCCTCGTCGACCAGACGCTGGCGCTTTCCCTGCCGAATTCGGAACTGCTCGGGAACATCGTCCTGCGGGTCCACGGCAGCCGGCGTGTCAGCATCACTCACGGCTGCCCACCTTAAATGTCCCTTCGCTCCGAGCGGTTCAGCGGGCGGGCTTGGGACGCCCACGCTGCCCGTCGGAGTTGCGCTCGAACACCATCCGCAGTCCGTCGAGAGTGAGATGCTTCTCGAAACGCTCGACACTTCGGAGTTCGGGCAGAATCAACGGAGCGGTGTGCCCGGTGGCCACTACCACCGCCCCGTCCCGGTCGCCGAAACCATCGAAGTCTTCACGGATCCGGCCCACCAAACCATCGACCAGTCCGGCGAATCCGAACACAGCGCCCGACTGCATACACTCCACTGTGTTCTTCCCGACCACCGAACGCGGCCTGGTCAGCTCCACCCGGCGAAGCGCCGCCGAGCGGGCCGCGGCGGCGTCGGAGGACAGCTGGACCCCGGGGGCTATCGCGCCGCCGAGGAACTCACCCTTCGCCGACACCACATCTACACAGATCGACGACCCGAAATCGACCACGATCGCGGCGGCATTGAACTTGGCATAAGCCGCCAGGCAGTTGACGATCCGGTCTGCCCCCACCTCCTTCGGGTTGTCGACAAGCAGTGGGATGCCGGTCCGAATCCCCGGCTCGATAAGGACCTGCGAGACGCCCGTCCAGTACTGATCGAGCATCACGCGAACCTCGTGCAGTACCGACGGGACGGTGGACAGCCCAGTCACCCCGGTAAGTCGATCGGAGTCTTCGCCGATCAAACCTTCGATCGTGAGGGCGAGTTCATCGGCGGTCACCTCCGGCTCGGTTCTAATCCGCCAGTTGTGCACGACCTTCGCGTGGTTGCCGGTGCCGGAGATCAATCCCACGACGGTGTGGGTGTTACGAACGTCGATGGCCAGCAGCACAGCTACCGCACTGAACCGGGGAGCCAACCAGGAAAGCCACCGGAAAGGCCAGCAGCAAGACGGAGCGCTACCCGCGGCATCAGTTCCTCCAGTTCAATTCGTGGTGTTCGCGAGCTCCCGAATCCGCCACCGATCCGCCGCCGGGAAGGTCGACCGCGATATTGTCCAGCAGTCGGGTGCTGCCAAGTCGGGCTGCGATCAGCAACCGCGCGGGGCCGGCCACCGGCGTCGGCTCCAGCCATGGACCACGCAACTCCAGGTAGTCGGTTCGGATCGCGGGCACTTCCTCGAGTACCGCCCGGGCCGCGTCGATCGCGGCCGCCGGCCCGGCGCCGGCGGCGTATCTGCCTGCCAGCAGAGCGGAGGACACTGCGCTGGCCTGCTCGCGCGCTTCCGGGCTCAGATAACGGTTGCGCGATGACATCGCCAATCCGTCCGGTTCCCGCACGATCGGTACACCGACGATCCGCACAGCGACGTTGAGATCGTCGACCATCTGCCGGATCAGAACGAGTTGTTGGTAGTCCTTCTCTCCGAAGAATGCCCGGTCCGGCCGCACGGCTTCCAACAGCTTCAGTACGACGGTCAACATTCCAGCGAAATGCGTTGGCCGCGAGACGCCTTCCAGTTCATTGCCGAGCGGTCCCGGGTGAACGGTTGTGCGTACACCACCCGGGTACATGGTTGACGCGGTCGGCGTGAATGCCACCTCGACGCCCTCGTCGCGCAGGATCTGCAGGTCGTCGTCGAGGGGGCGAGGGTAGGCATCGAGGTCCTCTCCGGCGCCGAACTGCAACGGGTTCACGAAGATCGACACCACGACCACGGCCCCGGGAACCCTCTTGGCGGCCCGAATCAGGGCGGCGTGCCCGTCATGTAGGGCGCCCATGGTGGGCACCAGCATCACTCGCCGGCCGGTATGGCGCAGCGCCCCGCAGACTTCCGAAACCCCAAGCGGGGTGGGATAGACGTTGAGTTGGCCCGCGCTGAACTGCGCTCCCCCGGCACTCATCGCGGTGGACCCGCTGATCTGAAGCCGGACAACACATCAACGACCTCCGCAGGGGCGTGCGCTCGCTGTGCGGTCCGCAACGAGTCGGCGCAATACGCTTGCGCCAGTGCGGGATCGATTTCATCCAGCACTGCCAGATGAGCCGTCACCGCGCCCGCGTCGCCGCGGGCCACCGGTCCGGTCAGCGCGGATTGGCCGCGCTGCAGGGTGTTCTCGAGGGCGGCCCGGGCGAGCGGGCCGATGATCCGCTCGGCGAGCCCCCCTGGCGAGTCGCCCACTTGCTCCTGACCGAGAAGTCCCTCACCGGCCAGTGCCGCCCGCAGTGCGGTGAGCGCATCGGCCAGCAGAGTGACGATGTGGTTGCTGCCGTGAGCCAGCGCGGCGTGGTAGAGAGTGCGGGCCGACTCGGGGACCCGGAACGGCTCACCACCGATCTCCAGGACCAGCGACTGCGCGATCGCGTAGCCGATCTCGTCGGCCGCGGTGATCCCGAAGCAGGTATCAGCAAGCCGGGGCACATCCTCGTCGGCTCCGGTGAAGGTCATCGCCGGGTGGATGGCCAACGGAACGCAACCCTGCTCGCTGAGCGGGGTCAGCACCGTGATGCCGTTGGCTCCGGAGGTGTGCGCCACGATGGTCCCGCGACGAACCGCGCCGGTGGCCGCCAGCCCGCTCACCAGTCCGGGCAGTTCGGCATCGGGGACGGTCAGCAGCAGCAGCTCGGCGGCCCCGGCCACCTCCGGCACTGAGAGCAGCGGGGTATCCGGTAGCCGGCGCTGCGCGAGCCGCCGCGAGGTGGCCGAAATGGCACTTGCCGCGATGACGACATGTTCGGCGCGCTCCAACGCCCTCCCCAGTGCGGTGCCCACCCGGCCCGCGGAGACTATGCCAACCTTGAGCCGAGCCGGACGTAAGCCGTTGGGGGTCCCCACCTACGCGACCTCGCTGACATGAACATGACGTTCCGGCCCCGAGTCGCCGGGTACCGGACGGACGATCGCGAGTCTAGCGCCCGGTTCAGTCTCCCCGCCGCCGGCGGCCACCGCCGCCAGCAGCGTCGTTGACCTGCAACCTCGACATCAGATCGGCAACCGATTGCCCTCCAGTGTGCTGTCCCCGCGGTCGCACTTCCGAGGGTTCCTCGGTGGCACCGTGCGGCCCGGGGTCGCGCGGCCGCGGA
Organism: uncultured Mycobacterium sp.; assembly: GCA_964527015.1. Taxonomy (GTDB): domain Bacteria; phylum Actinomycetota; class Actinomycetes; order Mycobacteriales; family Mycobacteriaceae; genus Mycobacterium. The sequence goes on from CAZGPT010000011.1 coordinate 7,354, forward strand.
TCCTGCGGTTCGTAGTCCCGCGGTTCCGGGTCACGGTGCCGTCCTGCGGAAGAGCGCTGTTCGGCGGATCCGACTGAGTGCCGGCCACGCAGGACATCCGGCGGGACGGCCGTTTCCCCGGTTTCCCGGGCCGTCGGCGATTCCGGCGGTTCCGGAGGCTGAGCACCCGCCCCCCGCCAGCCGCCGTCGCCGGTGGAGTGGCGGCCGCGCCGCACCTCCGGCGGCCGCCAGGGCGGACCGGACGGGGGCGGACCGGACAGGGAGGGTCCAGGTGGGACGACGACGGGCTTGAGCGGCGCGGTTTGCGCTACGGCGGGCTCCTCGCCCCGGCGTCGATGATTGCCGCGCTGGTCGCGGGGAATACCGGGAAAACCGGTCGGGGGGCGGGGCGCCGGCGGCTCCCCGGCCGTCAGCGGCTCTTCCGGAACGTCGATGATCGGGCTTTCGGTGACGGCCTCCGGGCCGACGCCGATGGCCGCGACCTCGTCGGCGACCACCGATATTCGACTACTCTCGACGCGGCCGGGCGCGGCCGACATCGCAACCGCACCCCGGTCGCTCCCGAGCACCGGCTGCCCACTGAGATCGGCGCCGAGCATTATTTCGAGATGGGAACGCAGCGACGCCAGTTCGGACCGCAGCGCGGACATCTCCTCGGCGGCCTGCGTCCGGAGTTCACGCGATAGCTGCCGACGGAGTTGGGCCTCAACGGAAAGCTCGTACTCCCGGCGGGCGGAAATCTCCCGGTCCAGCTGCAGATCGTAGACAAATTTCATGTCCCGGGCCCGCGCCTGATCGAGTTCGCTCTGGCGGCGATACACCACTGTCACGAATGCGGCCACGACCGCGGCCCACAGCGATAAAATCACGGCCAGTCGCAACAACTCCACCCGATCGGTGAAAACCAGGGTGGAACTCGCCGCGATGGCAAGAATCAGCAACCCGGTCAGAAGCGGCCAGCCAGGCCCGCGGCCGCCGCGACGACTTCGTGCGCCGCGGGACTGAACGGTCATGGCCCGACTGTACCGCGCAGTGAATCCGATTTCCGGTTGCGACAAGCGGGCCGAATGGCCAGCCAATCTAGTCCGCCGCGGTGTTTTCGGCGGCGTTCGGTTCGTCCGGGGACCTACAGCAGTACTGCAGCCACAGGGCTGCCACCACGAGCGCGAACGCGCTGGCAGCGGCGACGAGCGCGCCCGGGGTGTCGGCGGCGGCCACCCGCATTTCCGTACGCCGGGGCAGCAGGTAACCCAGTACCGCGACCCACCAGCCGAGCATCACCGCTCCGACCCAGGCCGACGCCTTGGCGACCGCGACGGTACGCGCAACGGCCAACGGGTCCAGCCGTCCCGCGCCGACGCCGATCCGGCCGTCCCGGATCCGGCCGCGCACCGACACCGCCCACCACGCCTCCGCGGCCGCCACCGCCAGGAGTGACAGGCCAGTCCACAACGTGATCGGCGGAAAGTACCGGTACAGCAAATGGATAGCGAGATAGCCCACGATAACGGCGGCCAGCGCGGCGAATGCCAGATCACGTTTCCGGGTCGGCCCCATCAGCGCGCAGCCGCCGGACCGCTCAGCACAAGGTCGGTCATCCGGACTCCGTCGCGTTCGGCCTTGTCCAGGTCCGCGAGGATGTCCGGCACCGGCCGGCGGCGGCCGGCAACGCTCAACTGCGCCGCCGGGTCGATATCGAGCCACGGGATCAAGACGAACGCGCGCTGGTGCGCAAACGGATGCGGCAGGGTGAGGTCAGCGTCCTCGGAGAACACCTCCTCATCGCCATCGCTCTCGAAACAACACACCAGGTCTACGTCAAGGGTGCGCGGTCCCCACTTCCGGCTCCGCACCCGCTCATTGCGCCGTTCGATCTCCTGCGCCTGACGTAGCCATCCCCACGCGTCGACCGCGGGGTCATCGGCGATCAGGACGGCATTCAAGAACGGTTGCTGTTCAACCCCACCCCAGGCGTCGGTCTCCCATACCGGCGACACCGCGAGCACGGTCCCGCCGATGGCGTCGACAGCGGCCTGCAGCCTGGCCAACCGGTCACCGAGATTCGACCCGATGGACAGCACCACCCGGCTCATACCGTCGCCGGGATGATCTGCGCCCGCCCGCCCCGCCGGGAGCGTCGTGCGACGACCGCGACATCGGCGAAGGTGAGCGGGATGGGCGCCGCCGGTTTGTGCACCACGACCTCGACGGCATGAACACGGATATCGATCATCACGCCCTCAGCGATCTCGGCGGCGACCGTCTCGATCAGGTTGCGGGGCGGCCCCGCCACGATATCGGCGGCCTGCTGGGCCAGCACGCCGTAGTCGAAGGTGTCGCCGAGGTCGTCACTGGCCGCAGCATCGGCCAGGTCGATCCACACCGTGATATCGATGACGAAGTCCTGGCCGTCGCGGCGTTCGTGGTCGAACACGCCGTGATTGCCCCGCACTGTCAGACCGCGCAGTTCGATACGGTCAGCCAACTGTCTCACCACCGTCATCGGCCGGGTGCTCCCACCGCGCGGCGACCTTCAGCGCGTCGACGCTGGCCCGAACGTCGTGCACGCGCACTCCCCAGGCGCCGTGCAGGGCGGCTAGTGCCGAGATCACGGCGGTCGCAGTCTCCCGACCTTCCGGCGTTCGCGGAACGCCGTCCGGTCCGGCCAGTAAGACGCCCAGGAAACGCTTGCGGGACGCTCCGACGAGTACCGGGAATCCGGTGGCGGCGAACTCGGGCAGAGCATGCAGCAACGCCCAATTGTCCGCTGAGGATTTGGCGAAACCCAGACCCGGATCGATGATCAGGTTCTCCGGGTCCACCCCCGCGCCCACTGCTGCGTCGACCGCGGCCATCAGTTCGTCGCGAACCTCGCCGCACACATCGCGGTACCGCGGCACGTGGTGCGGCTGATCGTCCCGGACCGAACGCCAGTGCATCAACACCCACGGCACTCCGGCCTGTGCCACCACCCGCGCCATATCGGGATCGGCACGACCCCCGCTGACATCGTTGACGAGTCCGGCCCCGGCATCCAGGGCCGCTTCGGCCACCGCCGCGTGCATGGTATCGATACTCACCGTAATCTTCTGCGCAGCAAGTTCTTTCACAACCGGAATAACGCGCGCGACCTCCACCGTAGCGTCGATTCGGACGGCGCCGGGCCGGGTCGACTCGCCCCCCACGTCGATGATCTGCGCCCCATCGGCCAGCAGCGTCCGCGCATGGGTTACCGCGCGGGATGGATCCAGATAGCGTCCGCCGTCGGAGAAGGAGTCGTCAGTGACGTTGACGACCCCCATGACCCGAACACGCGGGGAACACGCGATCACTTGCGGAGGATCAGACCCAGTGCCTCGGCCCGAGAGGCATCGCTGGACTTGAAGAGACCCCGTACGGCCGAGGTGGTGGTGATGGCACCCGCCTTGCGGACACCCCGCATGGCCATGCACATATGTTCGGCTTCGATGACCACGATGACACCGCGCGGATCGAGTTTGCGCATGACCGCATCGGCGATCTGGGCGGTGAGTCGCTCCTGGACCTGGGGACGTTTTGCATACAGGTCGACGACCCGGGCCAGCTTCGACAGGCCGGTAACCCGGCCGTCTTCACCGGGGATGTATCCGACGTGGGCCATCCCGTGGAAAGCGACCAGGTGATGTTCGCATGTCGAATACATCGGGATCTGTTTGACGAGGACCAGTTCGTCGTGCTGCTCGTCGAAGGTGGTGTCCAGCACGGCATCCGGATCGGTGTAGAGCCCGGCGAACATCTCGCGGTAGGCGCGTGCGACGCGCGCCGGGGTGTCCAGGAGGCCCTGCCGCTCGGGATCCTCGCCGACCGCGAGCAGCAGTTCCCGGACCGCCGCCTCAGCGCGGTCCTGATCGAATACGGGAGTATCGAGCGTGATCGAATCGCGCTGAGGCATTGCGGCTCCGTCCGTCAGTCAATTCCGTCCGACATTCAATTCGGCCGACCGGTGCGGCCGCCCTCGTCGCCGGGCGCTTCCTTCGGCGTACGGTCGTGAGGAGCCTGTTGAGGTGGGTAATGCTGTTGGGGTGGGTAGGGCTGTTGAGGCTGTCCCTGCTGCGGCGGTGCCCAACCTTGCGGTGGCGGGTACCAGTGGCCCGGCTGCTGGTGACCGGGTGATGGTGGCCAGCCGGGGGCGTGCCAGCCGGCGGGCGCGCCGTAGTCCGGTTGCGTCCGGCCTCCGGGCGCCTGGTGACGTCCGCCGGCATGTGCGCCGTTCGAGTTGCCGGCCCCGTTACCAGCACCGTTACCAGTGCCGGCCCCATTACCGGCACCGTTGGCGCCGCCCGCGGATGCCGTCTGGTCGACCTGCTGCGCGTGGGCGGCACTCGCCTGGGCGATCGCTTTCTTGAATGCCGGCTCAGGCATCGGCCGGGGCCAGGGCTCGCCGCGCTCGATGGCGATTTCACCGGGCGTCTTGATCGGGGGTTTGTCCGAGGGGATGCGTCCGCCGAAATCGTCGAACACGGTCAGGCGCGGACGCTTGCTCACGTTGGCGAAGATCGCCGCCAGTTCGACCCGGTGCAGCGTTTCCTTCTCCAGCAGTTCCCCGGCAAGCACGTCGAGCACGTCGCGGTACTCGGTGAGGATCGCCCACGCCTCGGTATGCGCGGCCTCGATCAACTTGCGGACCTCGTCGTCGATATCTCGGGCGACCTCATGGCTGTAGTCGGCCTGAGTTCCCATGGTGCGGCCCAGGAACGGGTCGCCGTGTTCGGTTCCGTAACGCACGGCCCCGAGTTTGGAGCTCATACCGTATTCGGTCACCATCGCTCGAGCGATCTTGGTGGCCTGTTCGATATCGGAGACCGCGCCCGTGGTTGGCTCACGGAACACCAGTTCCTCGGCCGCGCGGCCCCCCATGGCGAACACCAGCCGGGCGATCATCTCCGAGCGGGTCATCAGGCCCTTGTCGTCCTCGGGTACCGACACAGCGTGTCCCCCGGTACGGCCCCGGGCCAGAATGGTGACTTTGTAGATCGGTTCGATATCGGGCATCGCCCATGCCGCCAGGGTATGGCCACCCTCGTGATAAGCGGTGATCTTCTTCTCGGTTTCGCTGATCACCCTGCCTTTTCGCCGCGGACCGCCGATCACGCGGTCGACGGCCTCTTCCAACGCGGCCCCAGTGATGATCGTGCCGCTCTCCCGCGCGGTGAGCAGCGCAGCCTCGTTGATCACGTTCGCCAGGTCGGCACCGGACATCCCGACGGTCCGCTTGGCCAGCCCGTCCAGGTCGGCATCCGGCGCCAGCGGCTTACCCTGGGAATGCACGCGCAGCACCGCCTTACGGCCGGCCAGGTCCGGGCTTGATACCGGGATCTGGCGGTCGAAGCGACCGGGTCGCAGCAGAGCCGGGTCGAGAATGTCGGGGCGGTTGGTGGCGGCGATCAGGATGACGCCCTGGCGCTCACCGAATCCGTCCATCTCGACGAGAAGCTGATTCAGAGTCTGTTCGCGCTCATCATGGCCGCCCCCGAGACCCGCGCCGCGCTGTCGGCCGACGGCGTCGATCTCGTCGACGAAAATGATGCAGGGCGAGTTCTGTTTGGCCTGTTCAAAGAGGTCACGGACCCGGGAGGCGCCCACGCCGACGAACATCTCGACGAAGTCCGAGCCGGAGATGGTGAAGAACGGCACGCCGGCCTCGCCCGCTACGGCGCGGGCCAGCAGGGTCTTGCCGGTGCCCGGCGGACCGTACAGCAACACACCCTTGGGAATCTTGGCGCCGAGGGCCTGGTAACGCGCCGGGTTTTGTAGGAAATCCTTGATCTCGTAGAGCTCTTCGACCGCCTCGTCGGAACCGGCGACGTCGGCGAACGTCGTCTTGGGCATATCTTTGTTCAGCTGCTTGGCTCGCGACTTGCCGAACCCGAAGCCCATCCTGCCCCCGGTCTGCATGCGCGAGAACAGCACGAAAAGCCCGATCAGCAGAAACAGCGGCAACATGTAGATCAGCAACGTGCCCAACATGCTGGGCTGGTTCACCGTGGTGTTGGTGGCGACGCCCTTGGCGGTGAGGGAGTCGAACAGGGTCACCGCGTAGCCGGTCGGGTATTTGGCGATGACCTTGGTGGAGTCCGCGGTCTGGTCGTTGGCGTCCTTCAACTCCAGGCGAAGCTGCTGTTCGCGATCGTCGATCTGGGCGCTCTTGACGTTGTCGGCACTGATCTGAGCCGTAGCCACCGAGGTGTCGATCGGCTTGAACCCGCGGGTGTCGTCGTTGAGGTAAAAAAACAGCCAGCCCAGCAGCAACACGGCGGCGATCACCGTGAGCGTGCGCATTACATTCTTCCGGTTCATCAAACATCGGCCCGCGCGGGCCCGTCCTTCCGATCGCAGCCAGGAAACCACAGGCTACCGCTACCCCGATGTCAACCGCTGCCCTCGGGGTTTCTGTCACCGATTGGTTCTTCGGAGCGGGCCGGCCCCCACAGCGGTGGAGGCGGCTGTGCTTGGCTGAACACCGTGGTCACAACTGCCGAACACCTCGTCGATGTCAACGGGGTTCGGCTGCGGGTGCTGGAGGCCGGCCCCGCCGATGCGCCGCTGGTGATCCTTGCCCACGGCTTCCCTGAGCTGGCCTTTTCCTGGCGCCACCAGATTCCCGCCCTGGCCGCCGCCGGCTATCACGTCGTCGCCCCCGACCAGCGCGGCTACGGCGGCTCAGCGAGCCCGCCTGAAATTGATTCCTACGACATCGCCGCGCTGACCGGAGATCTGGTCGGCCTGATCGACGAATTCGGCGCCGACCGCGCCGCGCTGATCGGACACGACTGGGGAGCGGTGGTCGCCTGGAGCACTCCGTTGCTGCACCCCGAACGGGTAGCGGCAGTGGCGGGGTTGAGCGTGCCGCCGGTACCCCGCCCGGCGACCCCGCCGACTGCGGCGTTCCGTCGGATCTTCGGCGACAACTTCTTCTACATCCTGTACTTCCAGCAGCCCGGGGTCGCGGATGCCGAAATGGCCGCCGACCCGCATCGCGCAATGCGCAGGATGCTGGGCGGGATGCGGGCACCGGCAAGCGACGCGGCCGCTCGCCGAATGCTGGCGCCCGGCCCCGACGGCTTCATCGAGCGCCTCGACGAACCCGGGCGGCTACCTGATTGGCTGCGGCCGGAAGATCTCGACCATTACGTCCGCGAATTCACCCGAACCGGCTTCACGGGTGCGCTGAACTGGTACCGCAATTTCGACCGCAACTGGGAGATCATGGGTCATCCCGTCACCCGGACCATCAGCGTCCCGGCTCTGTTCGTCGGCGGGACCGCCGACCCGGTACTGGCCTTCACCAAGACCGGACGTGCGGCAGAGGTGGTCCGCGGGCCTTACCGGCAGGTGATGCTGGAGGGCGCGGGCCACTGGATCCAGCAGGAACGCGCGGTGGAGATCACCGAGGAGCTGCTCAGATTTCTCTCACAAGTGCGGTGGTGATCCGCCCACACGCTACGGTGAGGCATGCCGATCACCGTTTCGCGCCCGCGCGCCCGCCACGTCATAGCCTGTGCCACAGCGGTATTGGCGGCGACCGCGGTGTCCGGGTGTGACTCCGCGCCGACCGCCGACGCCAACGCCCGGCAGGTCACCGTCGTGGGCTCCGGTGAGGTTCGGGGAGCGCCCGACACGCTGACCGCGGAGGTGGGGATCGAGGTGATCGCGCCCGACGTGACCGCGGCGATGAACCAGGCCGGCGAACGGCAGCAGGCGGTGATCGACCAGCTCGCCGCACGCGGGATCGACGCCGAGGACATCAGTACCTCCGGGGTGAGTCTGCAGCCGAGGTACGGCGAGAACGCTGCGATCACCGGGTACCGGGCCGAGAACTCGATCACGGTCACTCTGCGAGAACTCGACGCGGCTTCAGACACGTTGGCCATGATCGTGGCAGCGGGCGGCGACGCCAGCCGGATCAACTCGGTGAGCTACTCGATCGAAAACGACTCGGCTCTGGTCAACGATGCCCGGGCCCGGGCCTTCGACGATGCCCGCAGCCGCGCCGAGCAGTACGCCGATCTGTCGGGACTATCGCTCGGCACGGTGATGTCGATCTCGGAGGCCCCGGGCGGGTCCCTGCCCCGTCCGCCACAGCCGGTGCCGCAGGGCGCCATGGCGGCGGCCGCACCGGTGCCATTGCAGCCCGGCGAGCAAACCGTCGGCTTCTCGGTGACGGTGGTCTGGGAGCTCAACTAAGCCGCGAAGGCGCGGATCAGGGCGCGTAGACCTTCGGTTCCAGGGTTCCGATATACGGCAGATCGCGGTAGCGCTCGGCGTAGTCGAGGCCGTAGCCGACGACGAACTCGTTCGGGATGTCGAAACCGATGTAAGCGATGTCGACATCGGCGCGGACCGCGTCCGGCTTGCGCAATAAGGTGCAGACCTGCAGCGACTTCGGGTTCCGGGTGGCCAGATTCCTCAACAGCCAGGACAAGGTCAACCCGGAGTCGACGATGTCCTCAACGATCAGGACGTCGCGGTCGGCGATATCACGGTCGAGGTCCTTGAGGATCCGCACCACCCCCGAGGAGGATGTCGCCGATCCGTATGAGCTCACCGCCATGAACTCCAGTTGGGTGGGCACCGGGATGGCCCGGGCCAGATCGGTCACGAACATCACCGCCCCTTTCAGGACCGTCACCAGCAGCAGATCCTGGCCGTTAAGTGCGGCTGCGTAGTCCAGACCCACACGGGCGCCCAGTTCGGAGGTTCGGACCTGAATCTGATGTTCGGACAGCAGGACCGACTTGATGTCCCCGGGGTACAGCTCATGCGCCGACACGCCCACAGCGTGCCATGCCGCCGTCGGCCAGAACAATCAGACGGGTTCGCTGCGCATCGTCAGAGTCTCGCCCCGGCGCTCGGCGAACAGCCGGGTATTCGCGACGGCCCCACCGACCGCAACTCCACCCTGGCCGCGCCACTCAGCCACCAGGGCGTCAACCGCCCGGATCTGCTGTTCGGTCAGCCCGATCGCGCCGCCGCTGAGCAACCAGGCACGAATGACCCTCCGCCGTAGCGCATTGGGTAACTCCCCGACACCGGCCACCGCCAGATCCGCCCCGATCCGCGCCCGGGCAAGGTCCTGCCCGGCCATCGAATCCAGGGCATCGGTGTCCTCGCGCAGTGCCGAGGCCGTGCGGGCCAGCGCGCCCGCCACCCCGCCACCGAGGACGTCCTCCAACAGTGGCAGCACTTCGGCGCGCAGCCGCGCGCGGGTAAATCTGGGGTCGCCGTTATGCGGATCGTTCCAGGCGGTCAGGCCGAGTTCGGCGCAGACGGCGAGGGTCGCGCTGCGCCGCACCCCAAGCAACGGGCGGTACCAGGGCGGGTCGCCGGGCCGCATTCCGGCGATGGAACGGGCACCGGACCCGCGGCCTAGGCCCATGAGGACCGTCTCGGCCTGATCATCGAGGGTGTGGGCCAACAGAACCGGAGCCCCCGAACGGGCCGAATCCAGTGCGGCGTACCGAGCGGTTCGCGCGGCCGCCTCCGGTCCTCCCGCCCGGCCCACCCGGACCCGCACCACATGTGCCGCTACGCAGCCGAGTTCCAGCGCCTGCCGTTTCGCGGTCTGAGCGACGATCTCGGAGCCGTCCTGAAGTCCGTGGTCGACGATCAGGGCGGTGGTCGGCCTGATGTTCACGGCGGCTGCGGTCAGCGCCAGCGAGTCCGGACCTCCGGACAGCGCTACACACCACGACGACGCGCGGGCGAGTCGGTGCGAGGCGAACCGGGTCAGCGTCGCGACCAGCCCGGCTAGAGCACCCTGTCGATCCACCGTTGCGGATTCTCGATCTCGTCGGGCCGGGGCAGCGTCTCCGGGCCGGTCCACACGGTGTTGAACCCCTCCATCCCCACCAGGTCGACCACCCCAGCGACGAACGCTCTGCCCCGGGTGTATTGATTGAGCTTGGCGTCCACGCCGAGAAGAGCACGCAGCAACCGCTGCAGCGGCGGCTGCTTGCGCTGGCGACGGTCGTCAAAACGACGGCGGATGAGCCCGACCGATGGCACCACCGCCGGGCCCACGGCATCCATCACGTAATCGGCATGGCCTTCCAGCAGGGTGCCCAGTACCAGCAGCTGGTCCAGAGCAGCCCGCTGCGGCTCGGACTGCAAGGCCCGCAACAACCCCACGACTCCACCCGGCACCTCGCCGCGGGTGGGCTCACCTCGGGCCGTGACGAAGTCCGCGAGTCGGCCGACCAGCGTCATCACACCGTCGCTGCCGTCGGCGGTGAGAACCGACAGCGCCTGCGACATGTACCCGGCCAGCCAGGGATTGGCCGTGAACTGGACCCGATGGGTCACCTCATGCAGACACACCCACAACCGGAAGTCCTTCGGCGGCAGCCGGAGTTGGCGTTCGACAGCGATCACGTTCGGGTAGACCAGGAGCAGCGCCCCGGCCGTCCCGTCCGACCCGGCGGCGAAGGGGTCGTACTGACCCAGGATGCCGGAAGAGATGAAAGCGAGCACGGCGCCGGTCTGGACCCCTGCGGCACGGCCGGCAATGGGATTACTCGGGGTGTCGGTCCCGCCGCTCATCACCCGCATCGACGCCGAGGCCGAACGGATCCACTGCGCCCGGTCGACGATGCGGGCCTCCTGAACAGCGTCGTCACCCGATAACCGGGTCACGTCGCGAACGGGCCCCTCGGCGGCCCGCGCGGCAAGGGCCAAATCGTCGACGGCCTGCTGACGGGTGTAGGCGGTGGCCGGCGGTCCAGGGCGCGCCAACCGCGCGCCCACAGTCGCAGCGAACTGCCAGTCGACGGAGCGGCCCAGGCCGGGCTGGGCGGAGCCGCTCACGAGAGGGTGGGTACGACGGGGCGGCTCATCCGGCGCAGCCACAGGTGCGCAGAACCCCGGCCAGTGCGTCCATCGCGGTACGGCCCTCCATCCCGGCGTTATTGGAGATGAAGGCGAACGTCAGCACCCGTCCGTCCACATCGGTGACGAGCCCGGCCAGCGAGTTGGTCTGGGTCAACGATCCGGTCTTGGCCCGCAACCAGCCGGCCGACGACCTCTTCGGATCCCCGTTGAGGAAACGCTCGGACAGGGTGCCGCTACCGCCCGCCACCGGCAACAGGTCCACCATCGGTCGCAGCACCGGCTGATCCGGTCCGGCCGCGGCGTTGACCACCTCGTCCAGTGTCTTCGCGGTGAGCAGATTGGCCACCGACAGGCCGCTCGAGTCGGCCAGGGACGCCCCGGCCGTATCGATGTTCGCAGCGTTCAGCGCGCTGATCACCGCATCGACCGCTCCGACGAAACTGGCCGGTCGGCCGGTGGCCAGGGCCACCTCACGTCCGATCGTTTCGGCCATCACATTGTCTGAGAGGGCCACCATCTGGCGCAGTCGCTCCATCAACGGGGCTGACTGGACTGCGGCCAGCTGCCGGCCGCCGGCCGGCCCCGGCGCGAAGGTGACTCTGGCCGGATCCACCCCCAGCGCGTTCGCCAGCGCCCGGCCGGCATCAAGGGCGGGCGTGGGTGAGCGCCGCGATTCGACCGTGGTCGGCTGGATGCGGCCGGCGTCGACCATCACCGATTGGATCGGCGAGATATCACCGCCGGCGATATCAGCGGGATCCCACCCGGGGGCCATATCGGGTCCGGTGAACAACGACATGTCCACCTGCACCGCCGTCGGGATGATTCCACTCTGCCGGACCTGTTGGGCGAGGTCGGAAATCCGTGCGGCATCCCGGTACCAGGTCTGTTCGCCGGGCGGCGCGGCGGACAGAACGGGATCACCACCACCGACCAGGACCACCACTCCGGGCATCCTGGTCTGGTCGGCCGCCTTGACTGTCGTCGTCACCCGGGCGTCACGGTCCAGGGTGAGCATCGCCGCGGCGGCGGTCAGGATCTTGTTGGTCGACGCCGGCTGCATGGGCACGTCGGCACGCTGCTCCCAGATCTGGGAGCCGGTCTTGGCGTCGGTGATCCGACCGGTCAGGTTGCCCAGGTTCGGGTTGGCGACTGCGGCTGCCAGCGTCGCGGTCATCCCCGCGGTGGTCGGGACGGCCGCGGAGTCGGTCACCGGCACCAGTGCCGGCTTGGAGGCCGCGGCTGGGCGCGGCGGCGGAACGGACGCGGCGCCCTCATCCCCGGACGTCATGAGCGCGGCGGCCGCCACGATGACGGCGACCAGTGCGATCACCCCCGCGGCCAGCGCCACGTGACCACGGCGCTGAAGTTTCCCGATCATTGCCCTCCTCGTCTTGTGGACCATTGTGCCCAACCGCGCGGCAGGGGCGCGAATCCCTCGTTAGGGTGTTGTCCGTCGCCAGCAGGCGACACGACTAGTACGAAGGAGCCGCGCGGTGCAGTTCGACGTCACGATCGAGATCCCGAAAGGCCAGCGCAACAAGTACGAGATCGACCATCACACGGGCCGGGTCCGACTGGATCGCTACCTGTTCACGCCGATGGGTTATCCCGCCGACTACGGCTTCATCGAGGACACCCTCGGCGAGGACGGCGATCCGCTGGACGCCCTGGTTTTGCTGCCTGAGTCGGTGTTCCCCGGGGTGATCGTCGCGGCCCGTCCGGTCGGAATGTTCAAAATGGTCGACGAGGCCGGCGGTGATGACAAGGTGCTCTGCGTTCCGGCCGGCGATCCGCGATGGGACCACATTCAGGACGTGGATGCCGTACCTGAGTTCGAACTGCATGCGATCAGGCACTTCTTCGTGCATTACAAGGACCTCGAACCCGGAAAACATGTCGATGCCGCCGATTTCGTCGGCCGCGCGGAGGCAGAGGCCGAGGTAGAACGGTCCCGTCAACGTTTCGCGGAAACCGGCCACTGACCTTGGGCCAACATTGCCCGGGCAGAGAGTTTTCCGGACCGTAACACGGGGTAACGCGGCCATATCCTCAGTCTCGGAGGATTCGGTGTGTGTTGATGCACCAGGGAATCGGTCTCGACGCCTTCAACCGGCTACCGCGGCGTAAGGCGGTACACGCGCTATACGAATGCTGCAACAGTGTCGCGCTGGCAGGCGAACTGGCCCGGGCGCGGCCCTACCCGAGCCATAATGCGTTGTTTCGTCAGGCCGACGGCCTACTGTTCGCGCTCCCCGAGGAATCGGTCGACGATATTCTGCAGGCGTATCCAAAGGTGGGCAGCCGGCCCGGCAGCGTTCCTTCGCACGCCGAACAGTGCTCCCTGTGGGACCACAGTCCCCCGGTGATGCGCCTGCTTAACAGTTCCGCCCGGAGTTACGCCGAGAAGTACGGCTTCGAATTCGTCACCTACGTGCGGGCCGAAACCTCAGTCTCCACAGTGATCTCCGCGATCGCCGAGCGGATGCACAACGACACCGAGACCGAGCGCAAAGCGGTGCTCAACGAACTCGCCAAGATCAACCGCAGCCGATTGGAGCGCATGCTCGGTCCTGAGGGCGGCTACGACAACTGGGCCTGAGAGCTCACCGTCTATCGGTGATTCTGGTCTTGATCAGGCTGGCCACCATGGTCACCAGCAAAGTCAGCAGAATCACCGCCAAGCTCAACAGAGTGGGAATCTCCGGTACGGCGACCGCGTCGCCGCCGTTGACGAACGGAACGTCATTCTCGTGCAGGGCGTGCAGCAGCAGTTTGACACCGATGAAGAACAGGATGAACGCCAGACCCTGAGACAGATAGACCAGGCGATTGAGCAGATCGCCGAGCAGAAAGTAGAGCTGGCGCAGCCCCATGAGTGCGAACACGTTGGCGGTGAACACCAGGTACGGCTCTCGCGTCAGCCCGTAGATCGCCGGGATCGAATCCATCGCGAAAAGCAGATCGGTGGTCGCCAGGGCGACGATCACCAGGAACATCGGCGTCATCAGGCGCTTGCCGCCGTCCTTGACGTAAAGCTTCAGTCCGTGCCACGAATCAGTGGTGCTCAGGTGGCTCCTGGCGAAGCGCACCACGGCGTTATCAGCCTCGTCGCCGTGGTCGGTGTTCCGAACGAGCTTGATCGCCGTATAGACCAGGAATGCACCAAAGATATAGAAGATCCACGAGAACTGTTGAATGGCAACGGCGCCGAGTGCGATGAAGATCCCGCGGAAGACCAGGGCGAGAATGATCCCGACCAACAGGGCCTGCTGCTGGTAGATCTTGGGCACCCTGAAACTTGCCATGATGATGATGAAGATGAACAGGTTGTCGACCGACAGGCTGTACTCGGTGAGCCACCCGGCGTAGAACTCCAGTCCGAACTGGCTGCCGTGAAAATGCCACACCCACAACCCGAACAGCACTGCGAGACCGACATAGAGACTCAGCGCGGTCACACATTCGCGCCGACTCGGCTCATGTGGGCGACGGGCGAAGACGAGGACATCGACGAGGAGTACGGCCATCGTCGTCGCCAGGGTGATACCCCATTCCAGCCCCGACACATTCACAGGACAGACCTCCGGCCGTTTTCACCCGAGGTAAAAGGCGACTCCTCCCGGCGCGGCCAAGTTTCTCAGGCCCGACTCGGTTCTGCCACACCGGGTACCAGCCGGGCACCCTGTCTGCGGCCGCGGGAGCCTAAGATTTGCAGGCGTGGCGACGACCCCGATTCCGGCCCAGTACCTGCTCTCGCGGCAGGCACCATCATCGCGCACGCTCATCGACATTCTCGACGATACGGCCGCCCGATATCCCGACGCGGCGGCGATCGACGACGGCACCGTCCAGCTGACGTACAGCGAGATAATCGCCGATATCCGGGCCGGCTCCCGCTGGCTGGCCGCCCGCGGCATCGGCCTGGGCGACCGGGTCGGGATCCGGATGCCGTCCGGCAGCTACTCGCTGTACCTGGCGATCCTGTCCGTTCTGGCCTCCGGGGCGGCATATGTCCCGGTGGACGCCGACGACCCCGATGAACGGGCCCAGTTGGTGTTCGACGAAGCCGGAGTGGCCGGAGTCGTCACCGCGGCCGGTCTGAACCGCGGTCCCGGACCGTCCCGCGGCATGGCCGCCGCTTCGCCGCAACCCGACGACGACGCCTGGATCATCTTCACCTCCGGCTCCACCGGTACCCCGAAGGGTGTTGCGGTCAGTCACCGCAACGCCGCGGCATTCGTCGATGCCGAAGCTCAGATGTTTCTGCGGCACAACCCGATCGGGCCCGGTGACCGGGTGCTCGCGGGCCTGTCGGTGGGATTCGACGCCTCGTGTGAGGAGATGTGGCTCGCGTGGCGCCACGGCGCCTGCCTGGTGCCGGCGCCCCGCGCGTTGGTCCGCAGCGGTATGGATCTCGGACCGTGGCTGGTCTCCCGGGACATCACGGTGGTCTCGACGGTGCCCACTCTTGCCGCGTTGTGGCCGGCCGAGGCGCTGGAGGCGGTGCGACTGCTGATCTTCGGTGGCGAGGCCTGCCCGCCGGACCTGGCCGGGCGGCTGGCCGTGGACGGCCGGGAGGTCTGGAACACCTACGGGCCCACCGAAGCCACGGTGGTCTCCTGCGGGGCACAGCTCAGCGCGGACACGCCGGTGAGCATCGGGCTACCACTTCCGGGGTGGGATCTGGCGGTGATCGACGCGGCGGGCGATCCGGTCGAGGTCGGCGAGGTAGGCGAGTTGGTGATCGGCGGGGTCGGGCTGGCCCGCTACCTGGATCCGGCGAAGGACGCAGAGAAGTACGCGCCGATACCGGCCCTTGGCTGGCCGCGCGCCTATCGCAGCGGCGATCTGGTGCGGCTGGAACCCGACGGCCTGTACTTCCAGGGCCGGGCCGATGACCAGGTGAAGGTCGGCGGCCGCCGTATCGAACTCGGGGAGGTGGACGCGGCGCTGGTGCATCTGCCCGGCGTCAGCGGCGGTGCGGCGGCGGTGCGCAAGACCTCCAGCGGTACGCCGGTGCTGGTGGGCTACATCGCCTCCACCGACCCGTCCTTCGACCTGATCACCGCGCGAGAACACCTGGCCGGGGCACTGCCCGCGGCACTGGTTCCGCGTCTGGTTCTGGTCGACGAGCTGCCCACCCGCACCTCGGGCAAGGTCGACCGCGATGCCCTGCCGTGGCCGCCGCCGGGTGACGTTCCCGACGTCGGCTCGCAGCTCGGGGGCACCATGGGATGGCTCGCCGTGCAGTGGCAGGACATCCTCGGCGCCATCGTGGACGGGCCGGAGGCGGACTTCTTCGCCCTCGGCGGTGGCTCCCTGTCGGCCGCCCAGATGGTGGTGGCGCTGCGCGACCGGTACCCGGCGATGACGGTCGCCCATCTCTACGATCACCCGCGGCTCGGATCGCTGGCGGGCTTCCTCGATGAGATGGCCGCCGACCAGCCGCCCCCGATCGCCGCGACTCCCCGACTGGTGGCACCCACACCGGTTTCCGCCCAGGTCGCCCAGGTCGCACTCTCGTTACCGCTGGCCACCCTCGCCGGCCTGCAGTGGATCACTTGGCTGGCGCTGATCAACAATGTGGTGGCGCTGGCTCACCCGTTGCCGTGGCTGCTGACGGTCAACTGGTGGCTGGTGATGGCCGCGTTCCTCGTATTCATCACCCCGCTGGGCCGGATGACCATCGCCGTCGCGGGCGCCCGCGCGTTGCTGGGCGGCCTCAAGCCCGGCAGCTACCGGCGCGGAGGTTCAGAGCATATCCGGGTGTGGCTGGCAGAGCGGCTGGCTGCCGCCAGCGGAGCCGAGAACCTTTCCGGCGCCCCCTGGCTGGTGTATTACGCCCGGGCGATGGGCAATTCGGTGGGCACGGGAGTGGATCTGCATTCCGCACCGCCGGTCACCGGAATGCTCACGTTGGGCCACCGTAGCTCGGTGGAACCGGAAGTCGATCTCACCGGACACTGGATCGATGGGGATCTCTTTCACGTCGGACCGATCACCGTTGGCAACGACGCGACAATAGGCGCGCGGACCACCCTGCTTCCCGGGGCGGTGGTGGGCAAGGACGCTGACGTCGCGGCCGGCTCGGCGGTGGTGGGCAAGGTGAAGAACCGTCAGTACTGGAAAGGCTCACCCGCGGTGAAATCCGGCAAGGCCCGCCACCCGTGGCCGGATCACCGCCCGCCGCGGGCCGCACATTGGGTGCTGATCTACGGGTTCTCCTCCATATTGCTGGGTGCGCTGCCCCTGGTGTCGCTGGGCGCAGGGTTGGCAGTGCTGGCCTGGGCGGTGCGGCAGACGCCGACCCTGGAGCGGGCCGTGTGGGCGGCCGCACCCTGGGTACCGGTCGCGACGCTGGTCGCTGTCGGGGTCTACGCGGCGCTGACGGTAGTGAGTGTGCGAGCCCTGGCGATCGGTCTACGGGAGGGATACCACCCGGTCCGAAGCCGGGTTGGCTGGCAGTTGTGGACCACCGAGCGGCTGATGGACGCTGCCCGCAACTATCTGTTCCCGCTGTATGCGGCTCTGCTGACTCCGGTCTGGCTCCGGATCCTCGGGGCCAGGATAGGCCGCGACACCGAGATCTCCACCGCGCTGCTGACCCCCAAGTTCACCGTTGTGGAGGACGGCGCTTTTCTGGCCGACGACACGATGGTGGCTTCTTACGAGCTCGGCGGGGGCTGGATCCATGTCGCCCAGGCCACCATCGGCAAACGGGCGTTTCTCGGGAACTCCGGTATCACCCAGCCGGGCCGGCGGGTTCCCGACGACGCCCTGGTGGCGGTGCTGTCGGCCGCGCCACCGAAGGCCAAGACCGGCTCATCGTGGCTGGGCAGCCCGCCCGTCCGGTTGCGCCGGCGCTCCGATACCGCGGATGCGTCACTCACCTACGAACCCCCCTTACGGTTGAAGCTGACACGGGGGGCCGTAGAGACCAGCCGGGTGCTGCCCCTGATGGTCACGTTCGCTCTCGGTGTGGCGACCCTTGCCGCCCTGCAGGCGATTGCGCTGCGGGTCGGCTACGGCTGGACCGCCCTGGCCGGCGGCGTCGTGCTGCTGATCGCCGGCGCGATAGCGGGCTGTGTCGCCGTCGCCGCCAAATGGCTTGTGGTGGGGCGCATTCGCAATGACGAGCATCCGCTCTGGTCCTCCTTCGTCTGGCGGAACGAGGTGGCGGACACCTTTGTCGAGACGGTCGCCGCACCGTGGTTCGCGCGGGCCGCCAGCGGAACCCCGGTGATGAATCTGTGGCTGCGAGCCCTCGGCGCGAAGATCGGCCGGGGTGTGTGGTGCGAGACCTACTGGCTGCCCGAGGCCGACCTGGTGACCCTGGGCGACGGCAGCACCGTCAACCGCGGTTGCGTGGTGCAGACACATCTGTTCCACGACCGGATCATGCGGATGGACTCCGTGGTGCTCGAACAGGGCGCGACACTGGGCCCGCACTGCGTGGCGCTGCCGGCCTCCCGGATCGGCGCCGGCGCCACGGTGGGACCGGCATCGCTGGTGATGCGCGGCGACGAGGTTCCACCCTCCACCCGATGGCAGGGTAATCCCATTGCGCCGTGGCAGGTCTCACGCAAGCGGTCCCGGAACCGCGACCGGAGCCAGCGACCACCGAAGGCCGGCGCGGCGTGAAGAACACCGCAAAGAAACACGGCTCTCCCCCGGTCATCGACCCCTACCTCGCCCACAATGGCAACTTCGGCTACCGGGTATCACGGTACGAACTCGACCTGGAGTACAAGGTCGCGAGCAACCGACTCAACGGCACCGCAACGATCACCGCCGTCACCCTGGCGTCGCTGCGGACCTTCACCCTCGATCTGGCCGACAACCTCTCCGTCGCCAAGGTGACCGTCAACGGACGCAGACCGGAGCACTTCGGCAAATCGGCGGGCAAGCTGCGAATCCGGCTCGCCACCGACCTTCCGGCCGGTTCGGCGATGTCGATAGCGGTGCGCTACGGCGGCTCCCCGCGTCCGATCCGGAGCATCTGGGGTGAGGTCGGTTTCGAGGAGTTGTCCAATGGCGCGCTGGTCGCCGGGCAGCCCAACGGCTCCCCGTCCTGGTTCCCCTGCGACGACCACCTCAGTTCCAAGGCCAGCTACCGGTTCAGGATCAGCACCGACAGCCCCTATTTCGCGATCGCCCCCGGCGAGCTCGTATCAAAACGGGTTCGGGCCGGCCAGACGGTGTGGACCTACGAACAACCCGAACCCACATCCACTTACCTGGCCACCCTGCTGATCGGCGTACAGGACATCCACCGGCTACCCAAGGCGCCGGTACCCATGCGAGGGGTCGTTCCGGATCGGCTGCTGACCAACTTCATGCATGATTTCGCCCGGCAGTCCGCGATGATGAAGTTGTTCATCAAGTTGTTCGGTCCCTATCCGCTGGATGCGGGCTACACCGTCGTGGTCACCGAGGACGATCTCGAAATACCACTTGAGGCTCAGGGGGTTTCGGTTTTCGGCGCCAACCACTGCGACGGCTCGCGAGGCTCGGAACGGCTGATCGCCCACGAGTTGGCCCATCAGTGGTTCGGGAACAGCGTGACGGCGCGGCGCTGGCGCGACATCTGGCTGCATGAGGGTTTCGCCTGCTACGCGGAATGGTTGTGGTCGGAGAACTCGGGGGGGCGAAGCGCCGACGAAATCGCCCGGCACCACCATCAACGACTGGCCGCCGCACCACAGGATCTGCTGCTGTCCGACCCCGGCCCGCAGGACATGTTCGACGATCGGGTCTACAAACGGGGTGCGCTGGTCCTGCACGTGCTCCGCGGCATCATCGGCGACGAGAAGTTCTTCACACTGCTGCGCGACTGGACTACCCGGTATCGGCACGGCACGGCCGTGACCGACGACTTCACTGGACTGGCAGCCAAGTATGCCGACATCTCGCTGGGCCCGCTGTGGCAGGCGTGGCTGTATTCGACCCGACTGCCGCCGCTGTGACCGACGCCGGCGTGCCGTTCGAAGCAGTGAGCGCCACCGCCGGTCCGGTGGCCCGGGGCAGCGTCGCCCGGGTCGGCCTCGCCACCGCTATCACCGCGGCCTGCGGTTATGTGGTGCTCTATCTGGCGGCGAGAAAGCTCGAGCCGGCCGGCTTCGCGCTGTTCGGCGTGTTCTGGGGCGCGTTCGGCCTGGTGGCCGGTGCGGCCAACGGGCTGCTTCAGGAAGCCACCAGGGAGGTGCGTACAGCCGTTGCGGCCCGGCTCGGCGCTGGCACTGGCACTGGCACTGGCACTGGCACTGGGAGCATCCGGCCCATCTTGGTGGCCGGTGGCGTCGGGGTGGCGGCGGCAGCCCTCATCGCCGGCACATCGCCGGCCTGGGCACCGTACGTCTTCGCCGAGGAGCGAGCACTGTCGGTGATACTTCTGGCGGTCGGCCTGGCCGGATTCTGTCTGCACGCGACGCTTCTCGGCATGCTGGCCGGAACCGACCGCTGGTCGCACTACGGGTCCCTGATGGTCACCGACGCCGTCATCCGGGTGGTGGTCGCCACGGCGGCCTTCCTGCTCGGCTGGGGACTGGCGGGGTTCCTCTGGGCCACCGTCGCCGGTGCGATGGCCTGGCTGCTCCTGCTGGCGGTCTCGGCGAGCGCGCGCGCGGCCGCGGGATCGCGGACGACCGGCAGCATTGCGGACTTCCTGCGCGGTTCTGCGCACTCGATCGCCGCGGCCGGCGCGAGTGCGGTTCTGGTCATGGGCTTTCCGGTGTTGTTGAAAACCACCTCCGGGGACCTCGGCGCCACTGGCGGTGTGGTGATCCTCGCGGTCACACTGACCCGGGCGCCGTTGCTGGTGCCCCTGACTGCCATGCAGGGCAACCTCATCGCCTACTTCGTAGACCACCGCCGCGCCCGATTGCGGGCCCTGCTGGTGCCGGCGTCGATCGTCACGGTCGTGGGCGTCGTCGGGGTGGCATGTGCCGCACTCATCGGTCCCTGGCTGATGCGGGTCGGCTTCGGCTCCGAGTACCGGACCAGTGGCACCCTGCTGGCCTGGCTCACGATGGCAGCGGTGTCGATAGCGCTACTCACCTTGACCGGTGCAGCCACCGTCGCCGCTGCCCTGCACCGGGCGTACGCGGTTGGCTGGGTCGGGGCGACGGTGGCCGCCGCGCTGCTGCTGACCCTGCCGCTGCCGCTGGAGGTCCGGACCGTGATCGCACTACTGTGCGGACCCGTGGTCGGTATCGCCGTACATCTGGCTGCGCTGGCCCGGGACCCGGGCCTCGGCGCGCAATCGGTCGACGGGGTCGACGCCGGATAATCCCGGCGGCGGCGATAATTCGCGCCCCTTCAGCGCAGCCATTTCATCGGACTTCCGGGGCCCACCCGTACAGTCGTGGCGATGTCAGTTCGGCCGTCCGCGGGTGCACTGCCACCGGTTGCCGCGGCAGCGGCGGCGCTGATCGGACTGCACCTGTTGGTACGCGCGGTATTGGCATTCGGCGGCTACTTCTACTGGGACGACCTGATCCTGGTCGGCCGGGCCGGAACCCAGCCGCTGCTATCGGGGTCTTATCTGTTTGCCGACCACGACGGCCACGTCATGCCGGCGGCGTTCCTGCTGGGAGGGCTGATCACCCGGATGGCACCGCTGGTGTGGATCTGGCCCGCGGTCAGTCTGGTCGTCCTGCAACTGATCGCCTCGCTGGCGCTGCTGCGGGCGCTGCAGGTAATCCTGGGTTGGCGCCCGGTACTGCTGGTACCGCTGTGCTTCGCACTGTTCACCCCGCTGACCGTGCCCGCCTTCGCCTGGTGGGCGGCGGCACTGAACTACCTACCGATGCTGGCCGCCCTGGCCTGGGTGTGCGCGGACGCAATTCTGCTGGTCCGCACGGGTAATCGCCGTTACGCGGTCACCGCGGTCGCGGTCTATGCGGTCGGCTTGTCATTCTTCGAGAAGGCCGCGGTGATCCCGTTCGTCGCCTTCACCGTGGCGGCCCTGTTGGCCCACGTCAAGGGAGATCGCTCGGCCGCGCGGACGGTGTGGCGCCACGGTCGGCCGCTGTGGATCGCGGCACTGGCCTTGACCGCCGCGTGGGTGACCCTGTACTTGGCGGTCGTCGACCAGCGCCGGTGGAGCTGGAACCCGTCGATGACGTGGGATCTGTTGAGCCGCTCGATCACTCACGGAATCGTGCCCGGTCTGGTCGGCGGCCCCTGGGAGTGGCAACGGTGGGCTCCTGCCTCGCCGTGGGCGGTCCCACCGTTCTCGGTGATGGTGCTCGGCTGGCTGGCACTGGTCGCTGCGGTGGTGGTATCGCTGATACGCAAACAGCGCGTGGGTTTGGTGTGGGTGGCTGCCGCCGGCTACGCGGTGGGCTGCCAAGTCCCGATCTATCTGATGCGGTCCTCGGCGTTCACCGCATTGGAGCTTGCCCAGACCTTGCGGTACCTCCCGGATCTGGTGGTTGTCCTGGCTCTGCTGGCCGCGGTCGGGTTCTGCGCCCCGAACCGGCCGGGTGCGCGGTGGCTCGACGCCTCTCCCCGGCGCACCGCGGTCGCGACGAGCCTGGCAGTCGCGTTCGTCGCCAGCAGCCTGTTGTCGACCTCGACCTTTCTGACCAGCTGGCAGGACAACCCGACGAAGCCGTACCTGCACAACGCGGTGCGGGGGCTGGCCGCAGCCAAGGCAGAATCGACCGCCGCCCTGCTGGATCAGGAAGTCGATCCACTGATTCTGCAACGGGTCGTCGGGCCGGAGAGTCTGGCCAGCCACATGTTCGCCCTGATCGGCGAACGACCGGCGTTCGCTTCCCATACCGACCGGCTCCGGATGATCAACGCATCCGGCCGCGTCGTCGACGCGGAGGTGACGTGGACCCGCCGAATCGATCCCGGTCCGGAACCGCAATGCGGGTACTTCGTGCAACCGGACGTTCCGGTCCGGATGCCCCTGGACGGCCCGTTGCTGCCCGCGGAGTGGACAGCCGAACTCAACTACCTGGCCAACACCGAGGGCAGCATGGAGTTGTC
This sequence comes from uncultured Mycobacterium sp., assembly GCA_964527015.1. Classification (GTDB taxonomy): domain Bacteria; phylum Actinomycetota; class Actinomycetes; order Mycobacteriales; family Mycobacteriaceae; genus Mycobacterium. Next base: position 30,223 of record CAZGPT010000011.1, read on the forward strand.
CTTGTCAACCGGCCCCGCGACCACCGTGTCGGTGAAACCGGGGCTGAACCGGGTGTACGTCCGGCTGTCCGGCGCCGGCGACGGGATCACTGTCCGGGCGAACACCGCCGCCTTGGCCGTATGCATCGCGTCGGGCCCGGTGGGACACCTCGCCCCGCGCTGAGCGCTACGCCTCCTCGTCCCCGATGCGGGTCCGGCCAATGATCTCGAACATCCCGCTGCGCACCTTGCGGGCGGCCATCGTCGTCGCCACCGCTGCCATCTGGATCGCGGCGTCGCGGCCGTCGCTGAGCAGGTAGCTCGCCGCCGTTCCCACCACATCGGCGAACTGCTCGCGCAGCAGAACCTCGATCCGGGACAACGCGAACTCGGCGTGCGACAACGGCACGGTACGGCTCAGCTGGCGGAACACCTTTGCCTCGATCTGCCGATACAGCAGCCGGGCCAGGGTCATCTTCTCCAAGTCGATGCCGCCCGGCTTACGCAAGGTCACCTCACTGCGTGCCAGCCGCGCGACCAGTGGCTCGGCCTGTCCCATACACAGCTGCACGAAGCGCCCCGTCAACTCGGCGGCGACGACGCCGGCGAGCGGGTCGGCAAGTTCGGCCAGATCGGCCACTTCGATACTGTCCGGCAGGGGCTGGGGCGGGGTTGTCTCGAACATGTCCCGATTGTCCCAGCGGGGTGTGACACGTGGTCAGCGCAGAGCGCGCGGCCAGGATCTGGAAATGATCGCTGAACAGCGCAGACAGCGGCTATCGAAGCGAAAATTCCGAGCGCGTCGCAGCCGGACCGAACCATCGTTCTAGTTCCCGATTCGACCCTGGAGTTCGAGGTGCCCAATGACGGAGACGGCGAACCTGGCCGACGGATCTACCGGGTCAACGAGCCCGGCCCGCCCCGTAAAAGCGTTGCGGCTGGTTCGCGTTCCCATGGTCGCGCTCCCCAGCCTTCGGCGCTGGACTGCGGATCGTCACCCGGGCGGACGCAGTCGCCGGCGGGCAGCAAGCGATAAGCTAGCCTACCCTAATTACCATCGCTTAAGGAGATCCCCGTGATTGCGCGCCGCCCTCTCACCCGCCGCGTGCGTACAGCCCTCGTCACCGTCGCCGTCGGCCTCGCACTGTCCGGGGTCGCCGCCTGCAACCAGAGCCAGAACGACGCGAAGCGTTCCCTGACCGTCTACTCCGGACGCTCCGAACAATTGGTTGCCCCGATCTTCGCGCAGTTCACCGAGCAGACCGGCATCGCGGTGGAAGCCCGTTACGGCGACTCCGCCGAACTGGCGGCGCAACTCCTCGAAGAGGGTGATGCCAGCCCGGCGCAGGTCTTCTTCGCGCAGGACGCGGGCGCACTCGGCGCCGTCGACGCGGCCGGTCTGCTCGCACCACTGCCGGAGCCGGTGACATCTGTCGTCCCGGCGAACTTCCAGGCACCGGACGGAACATGGACCGGAGTGACGGGTCGGGCTCGCGTGGTCGTCTACGACTCCGAGCAGGTGCCCGCGCCCGAGGTGCCGCGTTCGGTCTTCGATCTCACCGACCCGAAGTGGCGGGGCCAGGTCGCGATCGCCCCGACCAACGCGTCGTTCCAGGCGTTCGTCACCGCCATGAGGATTGCGGATGGTGACGAGGTGACTCGGAAGTGGCTCGACGGTCTTGTGGCCAACGATGTGCAGAAATACGAGAAGAACGGCCTCATCCTCGACGCCGTCGACTCTGGTCGGGTGAAGGTCGGCCTGATCAACCACTACTATTGGTACGAGAAAGCCAGCGAGGTCGGCGAGGATGCGATGCGGGCGCGGATCGCCTTCACTAGTCCCGGGGACCCGGGCAGCCTGGTCAACGTGGCCGGAGTCGGCGTCCTGGCGAACGCCGCCAACGACTCCGGCGCTGCCATGTTCACCGAATGGCTGCTGTCCGCGCAAACCCAGGAATGGTTCGTCGGCAACACCTTCGAGTATCCGATGCTGCCGTCGGTGGCGGCCCCGGAAGGATTACCCCCGCTGGATTTGCTGCGTGGACCCGATGTTCCACTCGCGGATCTGGCCGGCTTGCCAGCGACTCTTGCCATGCTGGGTGACGCAGGGCTGCTGTGATCCCTGGCCCGGACGTTCTTCCGCTGCCGAGTTCGCCCCTGGCGGGGCGACCTCCGCGCGCGCTGCTATTGGCGGGCGCCGGCACCGCGATCGCCGCCATCATTCCCCTGCTCTATCTGCTTGTCCGGGTCAGCGGGGCCGGCGCCGAGCGGATCGTCGACGTGCTCGCCAACCGGAGGACTCTCGAGACCGCCGCCACGTCGGTGGCCCTCGTCATCGTCGTGGTCGGGGCCTGCCTGCTCATCGGGGTCCCGACCGGCTGGCTTCTGGCGCGGGTCCAGCTACCGTTTAGGGCGCTCTGGGTCGTCGGAGCCGCACTCCCGCTGGCAGTGCCGTCCTATGTCGCCGCCTACGCCTGGCTCGCGCAGTTCCCGATGAGTGGGTTCTGGGCTGCGGCGTTAATCCTCACCCTGGTCAGCTTCCCCTACGTGGCGCTTCCCGTCACCGCGGCTCTGCGTTCGAGCGATCCCGCCCTGGAGGAGGTTGCCCGCACCCTGGGCCGCGGCCCGGTGCGTTCGTTCACCGAAACCACGCTGCCCCAGGCCTGGCCGGCCGCCGCGGCCGGTGCTCTGCTGGTCGCCCTGTACGTCCTGTCCGATTTCGGTGCGGTGGCCCTGCTGCGCGTCGACGCCTTCACCCGGGTTATTTACACGTCCTATCGGGCCAGTTTCGATCGCGTGGGCGCCACCGTGTTGGCGCTCGTCCTGGTAGCACTGGCACTGCTTTTGGTGGTGGCCGAACGGCGCATCCGCGGCCGCCGACAGCGCTGGCGGGTGGGGGTCGGAACCCAACGGCGCGCTGTCGCGGTGAACCTGCGAGGTCTGAGCATGGCCCTCGCGGTCGCCTGGTTGGCGCTGCTGACCGGGCTCGCCCTGGGGGTCCCGCTGGTGTCGCTGCTGCTGCGCATGCTCCAGGGCAGCCGAACCCCGCTGGACATCGGTGAACTCGCCTCGGCGGCGGTCAACTCATTCGGGGTCGCCGCCGCCGGCGCGGCGCTCGCCGTTGCCCTCGCGCTGCCGGTGGCCATCCTCGCCGCCCGGTACCGCACGCCGATGGTGCGTGCCATCGAGACGGTGTCCTACACCGGCCACGCTCTACCGGGTGTGGTTGTGGGGCTCTCGATGGTCTTCCTCACCCTCGCCGTGCTGCCCGTTGCCTACCAGACGGTGGCGGCGCTGGCTTTCGCCTACGCGGTGTTGTTCCTGCCCAAAGCCATTGGGTCTGCCCGGAGTGCGACAGCGGCGGTTCCGCCCGTGCTCGAGTTGACCGCTCGAACGCTCGGACGGGGACCGCTTCGCGCATGGGCGGCAACCACGCTGCGCTACACCCTGCCCGGCATCGCGACCGGCGGACTGCTGGTTCTGCTGACCGCGATGAAGGAACTTCCCGTCACGCTGATGCTGCGGCCAACCGGACTGGACACCCTCGCGACAGAATTGTGGAGCCGCACCGAGGTTGCCGCGTACGGGTCGGCGGCGCCGTACGCCTTCGCGTTGATCGTGCTGGCCGCGGTCCCGGCCTGGCTGGTCGGCCGGATGGTGACCAACGAGTTCGCGTCGGAGGGGATGAACCCGTGACCGGGGTGGTTGTGCGCGGACTCACCGCCGGCTACGGCTCGGAGGCGGTGCTGCACGACCTCGATCTGACAGTGCCGTCCGGCGCCGTCTCGGCCGTCCTGGGCAGAAGTGGCTCCGGGAAGACGACGTTCTTGCGCATCCTTGCGGGGTTCGTCAGACCCGCTGCCGGAACGGTCCAATTCGGGGACCGCCTGGTGGCCGGGGCCGGTGCCGGTTTCCCGCATTGCTTCGTTCCACCCGAGAAACGCCGCGTTGGCATCGTCCCGCAGGAGGGTGCCCTGTTCCCACATCTGAGCGTGAGCGAAAACGTCGGATTCGGCCTGCCGCGGTACTCCGAATCCCGCATCGGGGAGTTGCTGGAAATGGTCGGCATGGGCTCCCACGCGACAGCCCGGCCGCATGAGCTGTCCGGCGGTCAGCAGCAGCGGGTCGCGCTCGCCCGCGCCCTTGCGCCCCGACCCGACGTCGTGCTCCTCGACGAGCCGTTCAGTTCTCTGGATCTCGCCCTGCGCGCCCGGCTGCGTTCGGAAGTCTGCGGACTGCTCCGATCCCTGGGCACCACCGCCGTCCTGGTGACTCATGATCAGGAAGAGGCGCTGTCGATCGCCGATCTGGTCGCCGTACTGCGTGATGGGCGCATCGTTCAGGCCGGCACGCCCGCGGCGTTGTACACCGAGCCAGCCGACCTGGAACTCGCCCGCTTCCTCGGCGAGGTCGCGGAGCTACCGGTGAGCGTCGTCCGTGGCGGTCTGGCCACCTGCTCGCTGGGTGATGTCGTGGTTCAAGGCGGTGAGCCACGCGACCTCGCCGTTGCGGGCGGGGATGTCGTCGCCGTGCTGCGACCGGAACAGTTGGAGTTGTCCCGGCCTGGTGGTGATGGCGGGGGGCTCGGCGCGGGTGTCGTCAGGGAGACGGCCTACTACGGACACGACGCCGTTGTGCAGGTGGAGTTGGCCGATGGCACCCGGGTTCCGGTGCGGACACCCGGCGGCGTGACGTCGCCGCCCCGACCGGGCGAGGCCGTCATGGTGCGCGCGACCGGCGTGGGTCGGCTTTACCCCGCTGAGCCGGCCGTTGACCGCCTGTGTGCTCGCACCGGCGGGAGATCCGCAACCACCACGTCGAACACGCCGCCCTCGCGTTTTGTCACGATGAGGTGAGGTGAGGCGAAGTGAGAAAACGCCTCTGAAAAGGCGTTATGGAGCCGCCTGGGGGAATCGAACCCCCGACCTATTCATTACGAGTGAATCGCTCTACCGACTGAGCTAAGGCGGCGTGGCGC
>CAZGPT010000012.1:0-4280 GCA_964527015.1 uncultured Mycobacterium sp.
ACCGCAGAGGGACCCGGTGATGAACGAAGTGAAGAACCGCAGAGGGACCCGGTGATGAACGAAGTGAAGAACCGCAGAGGGACCCGGTGAACCATCTCGTCGTGGTCGGTATCGGCGCCGACGGCATGGCGGGGCTGTCGGAGAGTTCGCGGCGTGAATTGCTCCGGGCCACCGTCGTTTACGGCTCCCGACGTCAACTTGACCTGCTCGACGACACGGTCACGGCATCCCGGCGGAGCTGGCCCAACCCGATGCTGCCCGCTCTGGAAAACCTATTCGCGGAAGGGCCCGCCTGCGACATCCATGTGGTCGCCAGCGGCGACCCTCTGCTGCACGGGATCGGGGCCACCCTGATCCGGCTGTATGGCGCCCAGCGGGTTCGGGTGCTTCCGCACGTGTCATCGGTCAGCCTGGCCTGCGCGCGGATAGGCTGGGCTGCGAACGCGACCGAGATCATCAGCCTCGTCACCGCCCCCGCACATACCGCGGTGCGCCGAGGTGGCCGGGCGGTCGTACTTTGCCGCGACGCGAACACCCCCCACGTGCTGGCCGCGGTCCTCACCGAGACCGGTCGCGGCGCTTCGGAGTTCACCGTTCTCGAACGACTGGGCGGCAATGACGAACGAATCCGATCCGGCACCGCCGCCGGATGGTCGGCTGCGCCGCCCGCCGATATCGACGACCTGAACGTTGTCGCCGTTCGCTACCTGCCCGACGAAAACGAGGGCCGCACAGTCCCCGACAACGCTTTCAGCCATGATGGCCAGATCACCAAACAGACCATCCGTGCGGTGACACTCGCTGCGTTGTCACCCCGCCCCGGCGAGCTGCTCTGGGATATCGGCTCCGGTTCGGGCAGCATCGCCGTCGAATGGTGCCGAGGCGCTCCCGGTTGTCGCGCAGTGGGTTTCGAGAGCAACGCGCTACGCCGTGAGCGGATCGCCGCAAACGTACGCGCCTTCGGTGTCGACGTCGAGGTCCGCGGTGCGGCACCACAGGAACTCGAGGGCGCCGGTCAGCCGGACGCCGTTTTCATCGGTGGCGGTTTGACCGGCACCGGGCTGGTGCACGCCTGTATCGAACGATTGTCGCCCGGCGGCCGCCTGGTGGCTAACGCGGTGACCGCGGAATCCGAAGCACTGCTGATTACCTGGCATACGCGCCTCGGCGGCGAACTTCGCCGGTTTCAGCACTATCGGGGCGAGCCCCTGGGCGGTTTCACCGGCTGGCGCCCGCTCATGCCGATCACCCAGTGGACCGTGCAGACGTGACGAGGTTGCCATGACGGTCTATTTCATCGGGGCCGGGCCGGGGGCGGCCGATTTGATCACCGTCCGCGGTCAACGGCTGCTGCAGCTCTGCCGGGTGTGCCTCTACGCCGGTTCGATCATGTCGACAGATCTACTCGAGTTTTGCCCGCCGGACGCCCGTATCGTCGACACCGGCCCATTGACACTGGACGAGATCATCGCTGAATGCGTGCGGGCGGATGCCGACAACCAGGATGTCGCCCGGCTGCACTCCGGGGATCCGTCGCTCTACAGCGCGGTCGCCGAACAGCGCCGCCGACTCGACGGGCTGGGCATCGGCTGGGAGATCGTGCCGGGCGTGCCCGCCTTCGCTGCTGCCGCCGCAGTCCTGGGGCGGGAGCTCACCGTTCCCGGCGTATCCCAGACGATCACCCTGACCCGGGTCTCGACATTGTCCAGTGCCATGCCCCCCGGTGAGAACCTCACCGCACTTGCCACCCGGGGGGGCACCCTGGTGATCCACCTCGCCGCTCATCGCATCGCATCGATCGTCCCGGAATTGCTGGCCGGCGGGTATCAGCTCGACAGTCCGGTCGCGGTGGTGGCATTCGCCTCCTGGCCTCAGCAGATTGTGTTGCGCGGCACCCTGGCCGACATTGCAGAACAGATGCATCAAGCCTCGGTCACCCGCACGGCGGTGATCGTCGTCGGGGATGTGCTTGCCGCCGAGGGGTTTGCTGACAGCTACCTGTACTCATCCGGACGCACCCGCGGAACACGGCACTGATGCGGGTGCTGCTGCTGGGCGGTACCGGCGAGGCCCGCGAGCTGGCCGCCCGGCTGCACCCCGGTGTCGATATCGTCAGCTCGCTGGCCGGCCGGGTGCCGGATCCGGCTCTGCCGGTCGGTCCGGTTAGCATCGGCGGATTCGGGGGGATGCCGGGACTGCGAAACTGGCTGAACCACAATGACATCACCGCCGTCGTCGACGCGACTCACCCGTTCGCCAGCACGATCACCGGTAACTGTGCCCGCGCGTGCCGCGAACTCGGGATACCGCATTTGGTCCTGCACCGACCGCCGTGGGATGCCGACGGCGCTCTGGAAGTTCGATCCGATGCCGCGGCCGCCGAAACGATTGCCGCCAGGGGGTATTCACGAGTTTTCTTGACCACTGGGCGTTCCGGAGTAGCGCCGTTCGCCGGCTCCGGCGCCTGCTTCCTGATCCGGGTGGTCACACCGCCCGACTCGTCGACATTGCCAACCGAACATCGACTGCTGCTATCCCGCGGTCCTTACCGGTACGAAGGTGAACGCGCCCTGCTCATCGAGCATCGCATCGAGGTTCTGGTCACGAAGAACAGTGGGGGAGCGATGACCCGCGCCAAGCTCGACGCGGCCCGGAGTCTCGGTATCGACGTTGTGATGATCCAGCGGCCGACGCTGCCAGCCGGTGTGACGGTGGTGCAGTCGGTGTCGGGGGCCGCCGAATGGGTGCTGGGTCAGCCCGGATAGCGACGGGGTGTGAACACCGTCTCGACGCCCCCCGATGAGTACCACTGGGTCTGGGATGACCCGATGATGAGCAGGCAGCGCATGTCCACCTCGGCCGGATCGAGATCGGCCAACCGCACCACCTTGACCGACTCGTGCGGCCCGGATACATCACGCCCGATCACTACCGGCGTGTCAGCATCGCGCTGTTGCAACAGCAGGTCGCGCATGGCGGCGACCTGCCAGGTGCGGGTGGTGGACGCCGGGTTGTAGATTGCCAGAACCAGGTCGGCGGCGGCCGCCGCCGCCAACCGGCCCGCAATGACATCCCAGGGCTTGAGCCGGTCGGACAGCGAGAGCACCGCGTAGTCGTGCCCCAGCGGCGCGCCCACCCGGCTGGCCACCGCCTGGGCTGCGGTCATCGCCGGAATAACCCGCACCGCAACCCCGGGCCACTTCTTGGCCTCCTCGAGGACCGCGGTCGCCATCGCGAAGACACCCGGGTCCCCGGAGGACACGACCGCCACCGCGCGGCCCTGTTCGGCCAGTTCGCAGGCCAGTCGGGCCCGCGCCGGCTCGTCGGTGTTGTCGCTTGGGTGGCGGCACTGCCCGGTGCCGGGCGGAACCCGGTCCAGGTACGGTCCGTATCCGATCAAATCAGTGGCGGCGGTCAACTCCCGGCGGCTCTGCGGCGTCATCCACTCCGCATCGCCGGGCCCCAGGCCGACCACCGTGACAGCTCCGGTCCGTCCGGGCCGACGAACTTCCCGTCCGGCACCGGGGAGAATTGCCAGCGAGAAGTACGGGACGTCGGCCCCGTCGACCGCCGAGGCGGGCAGCACTCGTTGGCCGGCAGTGCTGGCCCGCTCAACATAAAGTGCTTCCTCGAGCCGACCCGCCCGCGAAAGCGCCTCGCGCACTTGGGAATAAGTGCGACCGAGTTTCATGATCACCGCGGCGTCGGCATCGTGCAACCGGCGGGATAATTCGGCAACCGGAAGAGTGCCGGGCAGGATGGACAGCACCTGTTCCCCGGTTACCAACGGCGTGCCGGTCGCCGCCGAAGCCGCGCTGACCGACGTCACGCCTGGCACGATCACCGCGTTGAACCGGCAGGTGAGCCTGGTGTGCATATGCATATAGGAGCTGTAAAACAGTGGGTCGCCCTCGGCCAGCAGAGCGACATCGCGGCCGGCTGCCAGATGTCCGGCGATCCGTTCGGCAGCCGCCGCATAGAAATCCTGTATCGCGCCGGCGTACCCCTCAGGGTGGTCGGTGGTCTCGGTCGTCACGGGGTAGACAAGATGCTCTTCAATCTGGCCCGGACGCAGGTACGGTTCGGCGATCGCGCGCGCGATGCTACGGCCGTGACGGGCGCTGTGATAAGCCACTACGTCGGCTTGACCGATCACCCGGGCGGCCTTGACGGTCACCAATTCCGGATCACCCGGGCCCAGACCGACACCGAAGAGCGTGCCTGCGCTCATTCGGCAAGCCTCATTCGGTTCCTCAGGCTCATTCGGCAAGCCTCATTCG
>CAZGPT010000012.1:4380-34812 GCA_964527015.1 uncultured Mycobacterium sp.
CGTATCAGCCCTCGTATCAGCCCTCGTATCAGCCCTCGTAGCAGCCCGCGCGTCGGCCCGGACATCGGCCCGCGACCGCTCGCAGCCGGGACTGCCCACACACGCGGTGACATCGAGCCACCGGGACGTCGCATCGAACACCAGCCCCATCGGCGCCAGCACCCGCACCGCGGTGTCGGCGACATCCTCCGTCAGATCGCACACCAGCAGCGAGCGCCGGGGAGTGACGACCACCGGTGACCCGATGGCCGCCACGAACTGCGCCTGCCGCGCTGTGAGCACACCCAGCGGCACCAGCGCGCCGATCGTCACCGCCCCGTCCGTCTGGTCGATCCAGCCGATCGGGGGCCTTGCCGGTTCGAATCCGCGGCCTGCCGGTACCGACGGCGTGTACCCGGTCAGCAGGATCCCCGGATCATCCAGTTCGGCCACCCGCCACGCCGTCCCGCGTAACCGCACGAACCGACGGGCGACCTCCAGCAGACTCGGAACCGCCTCGTCGGCGCGCAACCGAACCCCGCTGTCGCGGCCGGCCAGAAGCAACGCGACACCACCGGCGAGAACGTGCACACCGGCGTCGGCGGCCAACCCGGAGGTGTCCGCGGAGCCGTCGTCGATTCCGAACAGGAAGCGGCCCGGCAACTCGGCCAGCGCTGGATCGTCCTGAACGGCGCTGTCGAGCGCGGCCACCCAGCCTCGGATATCGGTGAGTCCACCGACTCGTCCGGACAGCGGGGAGGCGACGATATTGCGGACCCGCTCATGGGTCGCCGACGGCAGCAAACCGGCCGCGGCAACGGCCTGAGCAACGTCCTCGGCAACCCCGGGGTCGTCGGTGATACCCCGCAACTGCAGGTTGCCCCGAGCGGTCAGTTCCAGCGTCCCTGCCGCGAACCGGGTGGCAGTATCGGCGAGGGCCGCCAACTGCTCGGCGGCGATCATCCCGCCGGGCAGGCGCACCCGGGCCAACAGACCATCGGCGGCCCGGTGCATCTGCAGGGCGCCCGGGCAGGCATCGTCCTGGCGGGTCCTGGTCACGCTTCCACGGTACGGGCCGCGCCATGCCACGATGGGGTACGGGCAAATCGGCACCATGACGAGGGGGTGGCGCCACGACGGCACGTAGTTCCGGTCGAACCAGGCCGGCAGGACGGGTGGCAGTTCTGCTCGGGCTGCTCGTCGTCGCGTCGGTGGTGCTCGGCGGGCGGATACCCGGAACCCGGACCGGTCCGCCTGATCAGGCTCAGGACAGTCCCGCCTCCATCGCCGGTGTCGTCACGCTGCTGGCGGCGTCATTGCTCATTATGGCGGTCGCACTGATGTCGTCGTTTCGCAAACCGATCCCCGACACCCCGGCCAGCGGGCCGGAACTGCCCCGCACCGTCTCCGGCCCGCGGGCCCGGCTCGGGCGGAGACTGTTGTTCATGGCGGCGGCCCTGGCCATTGCGTGGCTTTTCACGCTGATGGTGGTGAGCGTGCTGAGTATCGAACCGACCGAACTGCGACAGGAAGCACGGTCGGTGCCGACACCCACTGCCGGTGATACCGGGCCGCGGGGCGCCGCGCCCACGTCGTCGCAGCGGGAACCCGACGGCCGGGTGCTGCGCTATCTCGAGGTGACAACCGTGGCCTTGGTGGTGATGACGCTCGTCGGAACGGTCGCCGCCGCTGTCCGGCGGTGGCGCATCACCGGCAAAACGCTGAGTGGGAAAACAGGCGCTGCCGGGTCTGCCGCCGGCCCATCCCCGCCGCTACCCGGACCAGAACCTCTCGCCCTCGCGGCGGAACGTGGGCTGGCGGAGGTCGGCGATCTCAGCCGAGGTCCGCGGGCGGCCATCATCGCCTGCTACGCGGCCATGGAAGCGGCCCTGGCCATGTCCCCCGGATCGGCCCCGCGGGAGTCCGATACTCCGTCGGAGGTGCTGGAGCGAGCAGTGCGGAACCACACGGTGCGCGCGGGCGACGCGACCACCCTGGTTCGGGTGTTCGCCGAAGCCCGGTTCAGCGGGCACGTGATGACCGAAGACCACCGTGAGGTTGCCGAACGGGCACTGCGGGCGGTTCTTGACGAGTTGGGGCGGCCGGTCTTATGACGACCACGATGACCCGGGTTGTGGTGGTCGGCGGTCTTTTTCTGGTCATCCTGATCGAGGCGACGGTCTTCCTCATCGACCGGCGCTGGGCCCTGCCGGTATCGGCGGCGGCGGTCGCCGTGTTCGCGATCGTGCTGCGCGACAGTTTCGTCGGGGTCGGGCGGCAAACCCCTGCCGAACCGGCGACCGACGACGCCCTGGAGTCCCTGCTGGGGTGGCAATCCAGGACCGAGGCCATGATCGGCTGGGCCGATGCCAGCCGCGCCAGTTGGGACCGGTATCTGCGCCCCCGACTCGCCCGGGAGTTCATGGTGGCCACCCGCATCAAGGACCCCGCACTGTTGGCCACCACCGGCCGGATGGTCTTCGGAGACGAACTCTGGCCGTGGGTCGACCCCAACAATCCCGCACGGGGCGGGGGTGTCGAACCCGGCCCGGGCCGAGCGGCGCTCGATGAAATCCTGCGACGAATGGAGGATCTATGAGCGCTCAGGCGGGTTCCGGCACGGGTTCAGGGGCCGGCCCCACCACTGCGCTGTGCGAGGCCGTCCTCGATGAGGTCGAGCGGGCCGTGGTGGGCAAACGTGACGCCCTGATGTTGATCCTTACCGCGGTGCTGGCCGGCGGTCACGTACTGATCGAAGATCTTCCCGGTACGGGTAAGACCCTGATCGCCAGGTCGATGTCGGCGGCCCTGGGGCTCCGGTTCACCCGCGTCCAGTTCACTCCCGACCTGCTGCCCGCGGATCTGTTGGGCTCCACCATCTACGACATGCGTTCGGGTCACTTCGAGTTCCGTCGAGGCCCGATCTTCACCAACCTGCTGATGGCCGACGAAATCAACCGGACCCCGCCCAAAACGCAGGCGGCGCTCCTGGAGGCGATGGCCGAACACCAAGTCAGTATCGATGGCGAAACCCACAGGCTGCCATCGCCGTTCGTCGTCATCGCCACCGACAACCCGATCGAGTTCGAGGGCACCTACCCACTGCCGGAAGCACAACTCGATCGGTTTGCGGTAAAGGTGACGCTGAATTATCTCCCGGAGAACGACGAGGCCGCCATGCTACGCCGCCGGTTGCAGCGCGGGTCAGCGCAAGTAGAGATCAACGAGGTGGTGGACGCCGATCAACTGGTGGCGATGCGGGAGTCGGTCGAGGGCGTTTCGGTGCATGAGGACGTCCTGCGGTACGTGGTCTCGCTGGCCGCGGCCACCCGCAACCATCCACAACTGGTGGTGGGCGCCAGCCCGCGCGCCGAACTCGACCTGGTCCAACTCGCCCGCGCCCGCGCTCTGCTCAACGGTCGGGACTTCGTCCTGCCCGAGGACGTCAAGGGCCTCGCGGTCTCCGCACTGGGCCACCGGATCACCCTGCGGCCGGAAATGTGGGTACGCAGCCTGCACGGCACCGACGTGGTGGAACAACTGCTCCGCCGGGTACCAGTGCCGCGTGCACCGGAAAAGGCGTAGCCGATGGTTGCGGATGGCAGATCGGATGGCAAGGTAGACGCCCGATTGATTTGGCGCACATCATCTCTGGCCCAGGCGCTGTTCATCTGCGCGGCCGCAGCCCTGGCCGCGGCGATGTTGCCCGGGCGGTGGTCTCTGATCGCCTTCGCCGCTCCGATGCTGGGCGTGTTGTCGTCGCTCGGATGGCAACGGGTGCCGGCGACACTGGAGGTGCAGGCCAGCCCCGCCGCGCAACGCTGCTTCGAGGGGGAGTGGGCCCGCACCGTGGTCGCCGTCACCTCGGACCCCGGCGGCGCCGCCGTCAACCTGACCGTCCGCGCGCTATCCGACATGCAGATCGAGGTTGCCGAGGTGACGCCCGGGACCCGTCGTTCAGTAGCAGTCTGCGCGTCGAGATGGGGCCGCTACCCGCTGCAGGCCCATCTCGAGGTGGTCGCGGCGGGCGGGTTGCGCACCGCAAAGGCCAGCATCGCAATCGCCGAAATCTATGTCTTCCCGGTGGCAGCGCCGCCGTCCACCGCGACCCCGAGGGCCGAACTGCCGGGACGCCTCGGCACCCACCTGAGTCGTCTCACCGGCCCCGGGGTGGAATACGCCGACATCCGGGGTTATGTCCCCGGCGACCAGCTCAGGACGGTCAACTGGGCGGTCAGCGCCCGACGCGGCAGCCTGCATGTGACCGAGCGGCTCACCGACCGCGCTCTCGATGTGGTGGTGCTGGTCGACGCCAGCGCCCAGCCTGCCGGCCCGGCGACTGCCGAAACCGCGCGGGCGGTGGAAGGTGCGGTTCAGGTGGTGCAGTCGGCCCTGCGCAGCGGAGACCGCGCCGGAATGGTGGGATTGGGCGGCCCGTCTCCGCGGTGGCTGGGCGCCGACATCGGTCAGCGGCAGTTCTACCGGGTACTCGACGCGGTCCTGGGCGTCAGCGGACGGGAAACGACGGGGACACTCGCCCCGCGGGCGGCCGTGCCGCCAGGGGCCGTCGTGGTGGCCTTTTCGACGCTGTTGAGCACCGCTTTCGGGTTGGCGTTGATCGACCTGCGCCGACGTGGCCACGTCGTGGTCGCCGTCGATGTCCTCGGGGGCTATCCGCTCGGCGCCGACGCCGACCCCCTCCTGCAGCGGATGTGGGCTCTGGAGCGCTCGGCGATGCGCCGGGACATGCGGGTGATGGGCGTTGAAGTCATCGCCTGGCCGGCCGATATCCCGTTGGATCACGCGATGCGTTCACTTCCCGATCGCGGCCGCCGCGGTGGGCGGCGCCGGCGATGAGGTACGGCGCCCAGCTCTTCTCAGCGGTCTTCGCAGCTCTGATGGTTGTCGCCGCCGCCTGGCCGGCCGGCCAGGCCGGATTCGCCGCGGTGGCACCGGCCACCCTGGCCGTACTGGTGGCGGTGTTCTCACGACCGGCGGCGGCGGCGGCGGTGTTGCTGACCGTGGCAGCGGTGGCCTTCGTCGACACGCCGCCGTTATTCGCCGCCGCGTCCGGTCTCGGGGCGGCGGCCTACCTGGTGACCCGGCATGCGGCAGATCGGGGCGGAGTGGCGATCACCGTCCCGGCGGCGACGGCCCTGGTCGGATTCACGGTGACGGGACTGATCGCGACGACCATTCCGCTGCGGATGACCTGGGCACCGCTGCTGGCGCCCGCTGTTGTCGTCGCGATCCTGGTCCTGGTCGGCGCCCCTTTGTTGAGTCAGGTGCGATCCGATTCGACACCCCGCCGGGTTCGGCCACCCGCGGCCGACCCCGACCAGTCCGCCTAGGGTACGAATGGTGGGTGCCTGCTCCCACTGTGCTCCTGCTGTCGACCTCGGACACCGACCTGATCACCGCGCGTGCCAGCGCAGCCGGCTACCGGTGGGCCAACCCGACACGTTTATCCGCCGGCCAGCTCAGCGACTTGCTCGAGGGGGCCGACGTGGTGGTCGTCCGGGTCCTCGGCGGCTACCGGGCATTGCAGAACACCATCGACACCGCCCTCGCGAGCGGACTTCCGGCTGTTGTGGTCAGTGGGGAGCAGGCGCCCGACGCGGAGCTGATGGAACGATCCACGGTGCCGGCCGGAATCGCCGTTCAGGCACACACCTACCTCGCCGAGGGCGGGGTAGCCAACCTCGTTCAGCTTCATAGTTTCCTGTGCGACACGGTGTTGATGACCGGATTTGGATTCAGCCCACCGTCGCCAACACCGTCCTGGGGTGTGCTCGAACGGGTCTGCACCACGACGACGGGCTGTCCGGGATGTCCCGGCGGCACTGCCTGCTTCACCGGGATGGCCGCCGCCCGGGCGGCGGTGCCCGCCACCGCCCCCATCGTCGCTGTGCTGTTCTACCGCGCCCAGCAGTTGGCCGGTAACACCGCGTACGTCGAAGCTCTGTGCTGCGCGATAGAGCGTGCCGGCGGGCGTCCGGTGCCGGTGTACTGCACCTCGCTGCGCACCCCGGAACCGGAGCTGCTGGAACTCCTCGGCGGCGCCGATGCCATGGTGGTAACCGTGCTCGCCGCCGGAGGCGCGCAGCCTGCTGCGGCGACAGCAGGCGGCGATGACGACAGCTGGAACGTCAAACACCTTGCCGCCCTTGATATCCCGATCCTTCAGGGGCTGTGCTTGACGAGTCCTCGGTCCCAATGGGTGGTCAACGACAACGGTCTCAGTCCCCGGGACGTGGCCACCCAGGTCGCCGTACCTGAGTTCGACGGCCGCATCATCACGGTTCCCTTCTCGTTCAAGGAGATCGATGACGAGGGGCTGATCTCCTACGTTCCCGATCCGGAACGGTGCGACCGAGTCGCGGGCCTGGCGGTCAACCATGCCGCGCTGCGCCGGGTCAGCGCCTCGGACAAGCGCCTCGCGTTGATGTTCTCGGCCTATCCGACGAAGTACTCCCGCATCGGAAACGCGGTCGGGCTGGACACGCCGTCCAGCACCATCGCACTGCTCAATGCGTTGCGGGACAGCGGCTATCAGGTCGGTGAGGTGCCCGGCATGGCCAGCGGCGACGGCGACGCGTTGATGCATGCGCTGGTGGAGCGGGGTGGGCTCGATCCGGACTGGCTCAGCGAAGGCCAGCTGGCAGACCGAGCGATCCGGGTTACGGCGGAACGCTATCGGGAGTGGTTCGCGACTCTGCCCGATGAATTGCAGGCGGCCATGGTTCGGCATTGGGGCGAACCGCCGGGGGACTTGTTCGTCGACCGAAGTCGTGACGCAGAGGGCGAGATCGTGATCGCCGCGATCCAATCCGGCAACACCGCGATCCTGGTCCAGCCTCCGCGCGGGTTCGGCGAGAACCCGATTGCCATTTATCACGATCCCGACCTGCCACCCAGCCACCACTACCTCGGGACCTACTTCTGGCTGCGACACGATTTCGGCGCCCATGCGGTGGTGCATATCGGTAAGCACGGCAACCTCGAATGGCTGCCCGGCAAGAATGTCGGGATGTCGGCGAATTGCGGACCCGACGCAGCCCTGGGCGACCTGCCGCTGATCTACCCGTTCCTGGTCAACGATCCAGGGGAGGGCACCCAGGCCAAACGACGTGCGCACGCCACCATCATCGATCACCTCATCCCGCCGATGGCCCGCGCCGAAAGCTACGGCGACACCGCCAGACTCGAGCAGATGCTCGATGAACATGCGAATATCGCCGCGCTGGACCCGGCGAAGCTGCCCGCAATACGCCAGCAGATCTGGACGCTGATGAGCGCGGCCAAAATGGATCATGACCTCGGGCTGGCCGAACGTCCCGCCGATGACTCCTTCGACGACATGCTGCTTCACGTTGACGGCTGGCTCTGCGAGATCAAGGACGTTCAGATCCGCGATGGCCTGCACATCCTGGGCGCGGCACCGGCCGGGGAGGCAGAACTGGACATGGTGCTGGCCATCCTGCGGGCCCGGCAATTGTTCGGCGGCGAGGTCAGCATGCCCGGTCTGCGCCAGGCCCTCGGGCTTGCCGAGGACGGCACCGACGATCGCGCGACCGTGGACCAAGCCGAAGAGCAGGCCAGGGGACTGCTGGCCGCCCTGCAGGCGACCGACTGGAAAGCCGAGGCCGTCGACACGCTGACCGCGGACCCGGGCGTCGCCCGGATCCTGCGTTTCGCGGCAGAGGAGGTGGTGCCGCGTCTGGCGGGGACCGGGACCGAGATCGATCAGATCCTTCGCGCTCTGGAGGGACGTTTCATCGCCGCCGGACCGTCGGGATCCCCACTGCGGGGACTGGTCAACGTACTGCCGACCGGCCGCAACTTCTACTCGGTGGATCCGAAGGCGATGCCGTCCAGGCTGGCCTGGGAAACCGGCGCCTCGATGGCCGATTCGCTGCTCGACCGATACCGGGCCGATCACGGCGAATGGCCCAGATCGGTGGGCCTCTCCGTGTGGGGCACTTCGGCGATGCGCAATTCCGGCGATGACATCGCCGAAGTTCTCGCCCTGCTCGGAGTGCGACCGATCTGGGACGACGCCTCCCGGCGGGTGGTCGATCTGGAGGCGATCCCGCCTGTCGAACTGGGCCGGCCGCGAATCGACGTCACCGTGCGGATCTCCGGGTTCTTCCGGGATGCCTTCCCGCACGTGGTGACCATGCTCGATGACGCGGTGAGACTGGTGGCCGGACTCGACGAGCCGATCGAACAGAACTACGTCCGCGCCCACGTACAGGCCGACCTCGCCGATCACGGTGACGAACGGCGCTCCACAACAAGGATCTTCGGATCAAAACCCGGAACCTACGGAGCGGGGCTACTGCAGCTGATCGACAGCCGCAACTGGCGCGACGACGCCGACCTTGCCGAGGTTTACACCGCCTGGGGCGGATTCGCCTACGGCCGGGGCCTTGACGGCCGTCCGGCCGGTGCCGACATGTCGATGCAGTACCGCCGGATCGCGGTCGCGGCGAAGAACATCGACTCCCGCGAGCACGATATCGCCGACTCCGACGACTACTTTCAGTACCACGGCGGCATGATCGCCACTGTGCGAGCACTGACCGGGCAGGCGCCGAGCGCCTATATCGGTGACAACACGCGTTTCGATGAAGTCCGCACCCGGAGCCTTTCGGAGGAAACCGCCCGGGTGTTCCGGGCCCGGGTGGTGAACCCCCGGTGGATGGCGGCTATGCGCCGACACGGTTACAAAGGTGCCTTCGAGATGGCCGCCACCGTGGACTATCTGTTCGGCTACGACGCCACGGCAGGGGTGATGGCCGACTGGATGTACGAACGGATCACCGAGCAGTACGTCCTGGACCCGGAGAACCGCAAGTTCCTCAACGAGTCCAACCCCTGGGCACTGCACGGCATGTCCGAGCGGTTGCTGGAGGCGGCCGGCCGCGGCATGTGGGAGCAACCGGAGCCGCAGACCCTGGCCGGGTTGCGCCAGGTGCTGTTGGAAACCGAAGGGGAACTCGAGGGCCGCTAGATTGGTCGGCATGGCTGCCACTTTCGACGATGTATCCAAAGCGCAATACGTGTCGCTGACCACCTTCACCAAGGACGGTCGACCCAAGCCGGTACCGGTCTGGATAGCGCGGGACGGGGATCGGGCGGTAGTGATCACCGAGAAGAACGCCTGGAAGGTCAAGCGGATCCGTAACACCCCGCGAGTCACCCTGGCGGTCTGCGATATGCGCGGCAATGTGAAGGGCGAACCGGTAGAGGCGGTCGCGACCGTGCTCGACGATTCTCAGACAGATGGCGTCTACCAGGCCATCAATCGGCGCTATGGCATCGTCGGACGGGTTTTCACCTTCTTCTCCAAACTTCGCGGCGGAGCCGGCCGCACCGTCGGCCTGGAGATCCGTCCGGCCTGAACCGGGCCGGAACCGGTCGCGGTCACGCTGAGCCGGCACGGTGCGCGAAGTAGTGCCATCAGTGGTGCCCGTCAGTGGCCAATCCGTGATCGGAGACGCGGAACAAGGCCGGTCTGCCGGACGTTTTCCCTACCATGGCGACACAACCGTTTTTGCGCTCCTCGGCCCGGTACCTGGGTCTTTACGCGCTAGCCGAACTCGCCGCGCTGACCCTGCTGATCTGGGCAATCGGCCTGGGCTGGACGCTCGTGGTACTGACCGCGTCGTTTGCGGCGGGGGTGCTGCTGGCCGCCACCCAACTCAAGAGGCAGTTCACCGCCCTGCGCGAAGCGCGAACCGACCCGCAAACCGCGGTGGCCGACGGCATGCTGGTCGGCCTGGGCACCTTCCTGGTGCTGCTACCCGGTGTTGTCACAACCGCGGCCGGCGCGCTCATCCTTGCCCCGCCGACTCGCGGGGCGATGCGGCCACTGGGGACGATCATGCTGACTCGCGGCGTCGTCCGGCGGATCGGTTCGCTGAACGTCGACCTCAACATCGACCCTGACCCGGAGAGCGGCGCCCGGGTCGGGCGCGGCGACTATATCGACGGCGAGGTTATCGGCGAAGTCGTCGATCGGCTGCCGGTCCGGCACTGACCCCGTCAGGCGCCGGGCAGTTCAGGCGCCGGGCACACTGTTACCCGTGATCACACTGCTGCTCAACGGGCAGGTATACAGCCCGTCGCACCCCGACGCCACCGCCCTAGCGATCCGCGACGGCGTGGTGGCCTGGCTGGGCAGCGACGCTGTCGGGCGTGACCAGTTTCCGGGTGCCGAACTCGTCGACCTCGCCGGTGACCTGCTCGCACCGGCCTTCGTCGACAGCCATGTGCACGTGACGGACACGGGCTTGCGGCTCACCGGGCTGGACCTGAGCCGGGCTGCCGACCGCGAGCATTGTCTCCGGCTGATCGCCGATCATGTCGCCGCGCATCCGGGCCGGCCGGTCTGGGGTCACGGCTGGGATGACACCGACTGGGACCGGCCGCTGAGCACTGCCGACGTCGATGCTGTCGTCGATTACCTGCCGGCGTATCTCGCGCGAGTCGATGTGCACTCCGCGGCGGTTTCCACGGCGCTACGTCAATCGGTCCCCGGCATGGCCGCGGTCGCCGGCGGGGAAGCACAGCTACCGGTCACCTCGACGGCCCACCACCTGGTCCGCGCCGAGGCCCGCCGGCTGCTCACCTGGCAGCAGCGCGATGAGGCGCGCCGCGCCGCGCTGGACCATGCCGCCGCCCACGGGATCGTGGCCGTGCACGAGTGCGCGGGACCGGATATCGGCGGCGCTGAGGACTGGACGGAGTTGCATGCCGTCGACCATGGTGTCGATATCGTCGGCTACTGGGGAGAAGCGGTGTCCACCGCGGCCCAGGCGCGTGCGCTGATTGACGCCACCGGAGCTCGTGGACTGGCCGGCGACCTTTTCGTCGACGGCGCGCTGGGTTCCCGCACCGGGTGGCTGTCCGAGCCCTACGCCGACGCCCCGGACTGCCAGGGCATCCCCTACCTGGCTCCCGACACCATCAGCGAACATCTCATGGCCTGCACGGAGGCCGGGATCACCGCGGGGTTTCATGTCATCGGCGACGCCGCGGTGACCGCTGTCCTCGACGCGCTGAAAAGCACCGTGGAACGGTTCGGATCGCCGGCGGTGGCCCGTTGCGGACACCGGTTGGAGCACCTGGAGATGGTGTCGGCGGCCCAGGCTGCCGCGCTCGGCAGCTGGGGGATCACCGCCAGTGTGCAGCCGGTCTTCGACGCGCGGTGGGGCGGGCGGGACGGCATGTACGCCCGCCGACTGGGCCCCGAGCGGGCCGCCGCACTCAACCCGCTGGCGCTGTTAGCATCTGCGGGCGTGCCCTTGGCCTTCGGTTCGGATTCTCCCGTGACCACCATGAATCCCTGGGAGTGGATTCGGGCGGCGAGCTACCACCAGACCCCCGGAAGCGCGATATCAACCCGGGCAGCCTTTGTCGCCGCCACCCGCGGGGCCTGGCGGGCCGGCGGGGTGCGCGACGGTATCAGCGGCACCCTGGTCCCAGGAGCCCCCGCCTCCTACGCGATATGGGAGACCGGTGACCTTGATGTCACCGCCCCGGCCGACGCCGTACAACGCTGGTCCACCGATCCCCGGTCGCAGGTCCCCGCCCTGCCCCGATTGGATGCCGGGGATCCGCTCCCGCACTGCAGGCAGACGGTTCACCGGGGGGCCTTGCTCCATGGCTGATTCCATGGCTGATTCCCCCGCCATTTCCCTGCCTGACGCCCTGCCGGAGCGGACCGCCCGGACGGCGTTGACCGCCGCCCTGCTGCCGAGGGCGGTGCGGCTTGCCATCAGCGTGCTGGCCGGACTGCTGCTGTGTACGAGCTTTCCACCGATCGGATGGTGGTGGGCGGCGATACCGGCGCTGGCGTTGCTGACCGGTGTGCTGGTGCATCCGATGACCACGCCGGCCGGCGGCTTCGGATACGGATTCCTGTTCGGGCTGGCCTTCTACCTTCCGCTGCTGCCATGGGTCAGCGGACTGGTCGGTGTGCCGCCCTGGTTGGCGCTGTCGGCACTGCAGGCGCTGTTCCCGGGGATCTTCGGGATGTTCGCCGTTCTGGTGGCCCGGCTGCCCGGCTGGCCACTGTGGCTGGCTTGCCTGTGGTCCATGCAGGAGTGGCTGAAGGCCAGTATCCCGTTCGGTGGATTTCCCTGGGGGGTGGCGGCTTTCGGTCAAACCAACGGCCCCTTCCTGACCCTTGCCCAGCTGGCGGGGGCACCGCTGGTGTCATTCGCCATCGCCCTGCTCGGTACCTCGCTGTGCGCATTGGTCATTGAGATCGGCCTTCGGGCCCGATCACACGGCGGCCCGCATCACGGACCGGGCGCCCTGGTCTCGGCCGGGGCATGTATCGGTGTCGTGCTGCTGACCACCGCAGTCGCCGCTCCCGGGGTCCGCCGCGCGGCAATAGCGGTGGGAGACGAGCCCGCGGTCACGATCGCCGCGGTCCAGGGGAACGTCCCGCGACTGGGATTGGACTTCAACGCTCAGCGCCGGGCGGTATTGGACAACCATGTCCGGCAGACCCTGCAACTCGCCGAGGATGTGCGTGACGGGAAAGCTCCTCAGCCGGCATTCGTCATTTGGCCGGAGAACTCCTCAGATATCGACCCGCTGACCAATATCGACGCAGCCCAGCAGATTGACGTCGCCGCGCGAGCCGTCGGCGTGCCGATCCTGGTCGGCGCGGTCGTCGCCCGAGCGGAAGCGACATCGGACAATCCGGCGGCCTCCAACACCGTCATCGTCTGGGATCCCGACGACGGTCCGGGTGAGCGTCATGACAAGCAGATCGTCCAGCCTTTCGGGGAGTACCTGCCCTGGCGCGCTTTCTTCACCCGACTGTCCTCCTTCGCCGAGCGGGCCGGGCACTTCGTCCCCGGAAATGGCAGCGGGGTGGTGTATCCCGCCGGGGTGCCGGTGGGAGTGGCGACCTGTTGGGAGGTCATCTTCGACCGTGCGTTGCGTCAATCGGTTCGTAATGGCGCCCAGGTGCTGGCAGTGCCCACCAACAACGCCACCTTCGACGAAGCCATGAGCGAACAGCAGCTGGCCTTCGCCAGGCTGCGGGCGGTCGAACACGGCCGCTATCTGATAGTGGCCGGCACCACCGGTATCAGTGCGGCCATCACCCCCGACGGCCGGGAAATGGCCCGCACCGCCTTCTTCAGTCCCGCCTACCTCGACGTGGAGGTGCGGTTGCGCACCGCCGTGACACCGGCGACCCAATGGACCCCTGCGGCTCAGTGGCTGATGATGGGCACCGCGGTTGCGGCGATCGCCGCGGCGATACTGCAGAATGGACGGTTCGTGCGGCCGCTGGGCAACCGGCGCAGAAACAACGACGAACCCGGTGTCCGCCAGGACACCGCCGACGAGGGAGTCTGATGAGCACCTCCGGGAGCGGGCCCCGTAAGGCCGGGGCGCAGCAGGATGCCCGCCAGAACCTTGAGCTCCCCAGTCGGCGAACCCTGGTGATCATCCCGACCTACAACGAGTCGGAGAATCTTCCGCTGATCGTGGCGAGAGTCCGAAAAGCCCGCCCGGACGTGCACGTTCTCGTGGTCGATGACGGTAGCCCGGACGGCACCGGACAGCTGGCCGATGAGTTCGCCGCGACCCACCCGGAGCACGTCCGGGTCATGCATCGCACCGCCAAGGATGGTCTCGGCGCCGCATATCTCGCGGCATTCGCCTGGGGGCTGGAGCGTGGCTACAACGTGCTCGTGGAGATGGATGCCGACGGCAGCCACGCTCCTGAACAGCTCTACCGACTGCTCGACGCCATCGACGAAGGCGCCGACCTGTCCATCGGCTCCCGGTACGTCGACGGCGGCACGGTGCGTAACTGGCCCTGGCGACGGCTGGTGCTGTCCAAGACCGCCAACACCTACGCCCGGGTGCTCCTGGGGGTGGGTATTCACGACATCACCGCCGGGTACCGGGCCTACCGCCGCGAGGTCCTGCAGAAGCTTGACCTGTCAACCGTCGAGTCGAAGGGCTACTGCTTCCAGATCGATCTGACTTGGCGGGCTATCAACCAGGGTTTCACCGTCGTTGAGGTGCCAATCACATTCACCGAGCGGGAACTGGGTGTCTCGAAGATGAGCGGCTCGAACATCCGCGAGGCGATGGGCAAGGTAGCCCAGTGGGGGATCGGCGGACGACTGAACCGATCCGACCGCGTGTAACCCGGCCGGCCCGGTCAGCCCCCGCGCCGCTTGGTCTTGATCAGGTCCAGTCGTTCCTTGAGCAGCTCGTCGAGTTCTTCGACCGAGCGGCGCTCAAGCAGCATGTCCCAGTGTGTCCGGGGCGGCTTGACCTTCTTCGGCTCCGGGATCTCGCCCTCGATGAGTGTCCCCTCCATGCCGTTGCGGCACATCCAGTTACCTGGAATCTCGGCGTCATCGGCGAACGGGACTTCGAACTCCTCACCGTTATCCGTTCGGTACCGCGCGACCTGCCTCGGCGCCAAGTCGTGGTTGCGGTCGGTCTCGTAGCTCACGGCACCTAGCCGACTGCCTCTCAGCACACGATCAGCCATACGTAATTCTCCTTGCTTTTGTCAGGACGCAAGCCCGGGGCTTCACCGTTCCCGACGCGTAATTCCATGATACCGGTGAGGGCCGGTCGTCCCGCTACTCTCGAGACGTGACACGTCGCACCCGACCACAGCCCTGCCGCTGGTGCGGCCGGGAGGTGGCCGACGCGGGAATGGGCCGACGCCGCCAGTACTGTCGGCAGTCGTGTCGCCAGCGAGCCTACGAGCAACGTTCCATGGTCAAGGGCACCGCACTACCGGCGGATGCGGTGGTCCTGTCGGCAGAAGAGGCCGCCGACTGGTCTGACCGGGTCTATCAGGTGAGATGCGCCGCGGAGGACGTGGCCACCGCAGTCGAGGAAGGCGCCCCTGCCGCTGATCTACGCAAACTCTGCGGGGGGTTGCTGCGCGCAGCCCGGGCCGCGGACGGCTGGCGCTGAACCGTTCCTAGCCGACCCCTCCAGCCCCGCGGGCGAACCGGCTAGCAGGTGTACTGCACCCCAATGCCGGGCGGCGGTGAATACTCACGGGCGCAACCGTAGACGTCGATACCCTCGGCGCCGTAGCGCACACCGGTCTGCCGGGCGAAGTTCACGCACACCAGCACCGTCGCGTCACTGCGGCAGCGAAAGTCGCCGAACGACAATGACCCGCCCTCCGGCAGCGGTGGGCCCTGGCCGACGCTGAACCGGCCCGGGTCACCGTGCGCGGACCCCACCTGCACGCTGGCTCCGTCGAAGTCGACCCAGCCGCCTTTCCACACCCCGTAGATGCCCGGAGGCTGAGGCGGCGGATAGGCCAGGTCCACCAGGCAGGCCAGCGCCGGCGATCGGCGGGTGTCGGTCATACAACTCGTGCCCGATGGGGTGGTGAAGGCAACATCCCCGCCGAGGGTGGTTGTGGTGCCGCCGCGCAGCGCCACCTGGAAATCGGCGCCGTCGACCGGGGGAGCCGATTCCACCCACTCGATGGCGTCGGCAACGCTCGCCGAGGCCGCCGGGGCGGCGCTGGCGATGGCGCCGGAACTGCTGGTCGGTGAGCTACTAGTCGCGGTGCCGGGGGCCGCGGCGCCTGAAGTGCGGGATGGGGAAATGGGTGTGAGCTGGGTCGACCGCGGCCGGCTGTCCTGTTGGCTGACACATCCCGCCACCAGCGCCGAGGCGGCGAACAACACGGCGATCCGCATCCCGCAAGGCTAACCGCCCACGGCGTTTGAGCAGATCAGGCGCGTCGGACAGCCCGACTTCGCTACCGTCGTCTCATGCATGAGCACACCATCCGAGCGACCACCGCCGAAGGTGTGGTGGAAGGGTTCACCCGCGATGGGGTGAATCGGTGGCGTTCGATTCCGTACGCCGCGCCGCCGGTGGGCCCACTGCGGTTCCGCGCGCCGCAGCCACCGCGGCCCTGGAGCGGGGTGCGATCCGGGCACAGCTACGGCAACTGTGCCCCGCAGCAGCGCATGTACACCATGACGGGCCTGGGCAAATACCAGCCGATGGGCGAGGACTGTCTGACCCTCAACGTGGTGACGCCGCGTTGGGCAGGAACGGAACCGGACGGCGATCCGCTGCCGGTCATGGTCTTCATCCACGGCGGTGGCTACATCCTGGGCAGTTCAGCCACTCCGCTCTATGACGGCGCCGCCCTGGCACGGCGCGGCTGCGTCTATGTTTCGGTCAACTACCGCCTGGGCCCACTCGGCTGCCTGGACCTGTCGTCGCTGTCCACACCGGATATCACCATTGACAGCAATATTTTTCTGCGCGACCTGGTGGCGGCCTTGCGCTGGATACAGGTGAATATCGGGGCGTTCGGCGGCGACCCGGATGCGGTGACCATTTTCGGAGAGAGTGCGGGGGCCCACGCGGTGGCCACTCTGCTTGCGGTTCCTGAAGCGAAAGGACTTTTCGCTCAGGCGATCTCGGAAAGCCCGGCATCGGGAATGGTCAGTTCCACCGAAGTCGCCGCCGAGTTCGCCGGCCGATTCGTCGACGTGCTCGGACTCGACCGCGGCAATGCCGCGGCGGCCCTGCTGGCGGCGCGGCCGGCCGATATGGTCCGCGCGATGAGCACGGTGATGACCAAGAGTCTGGACAGCATGATGGGGGCCGCGGCGGTGGGGCCCACCCACGGTGACGAATACCTGCCGCTCGACCCGTTCGACGCGATGAGAAAGGGCACGGCGCATAGGGTCCCGCTAATCGTGGGAACCAACGCCGACGAGGGAAGGCTGTTCACCCGCTTCCTCAAACTGCTGCCGACCACCGAACACGCCATCGAAAGGGTTTTGGCGCACACCCCCCCGGAGGTGCGCGGCCGCGTCCTGGCCGCCTATCCGCACTATCCACACCCGAATGCCTGCGCCCAGTTCGGCGGCGACATGATCTTCAACACCGCCGCGTGGCAGATAGCCGAGGCGCACGCCAAGCTCGCGCCCACCTACGTATACCGATACGACTTCGCGCCCCGCACCCTGCACTGGGCCGGATTCGGAGCGACTCACGCCACGGAGCTGCTGGCGGTTTTCGGTGTGTACCGCTCACGAGTGGGTGCCGTGCTGACCGCCGGGGTGGATCAACGGGCCGCCGTCAAGGTCAGCCACCAGGTCCAGGGCCGTTGGAACGAGTTCGCGCACACCGGAGTCCCCGGCGACGACTGGCCGGTCTACAACCACCAGGATCGCCCGGTGCTGGTATTCGACCGGCACACCCACGTGGAGTACGACCCGCATCCACACCGCCGGATGGCGTGGGCCGGGTTCTCACTCGCCGGCCGATAAGCCATCGGGGGCGGGTGTGATTGACACCCGTCATAAGTTCTAGGGGTGACCCACGCCGACACCCTCATCGAGCGCCCCGACCAACTCACCGCGGAGTGGCTCACCGAGGCGATCGGGGCCGGCCGGGTAAGCGGCTACACCACAGAACGCATCGGCACCGGGCAGATGAGCGAGTGCTACCGGGTCGCGTTGACCTACGCGGAGGGAACCGGACCGGTGTCCGTGGTGCTCAAGGTCGCCGCCAGCGACCCGGTGAGCCGGCAAACCGGCCACGCGCTGGGGCTCTACCAGCGGGAGGTGCGGTTCTACTCCGATATCGCACCTCGGTTGGACGGACCAATCGCCCATTGCTACCACGCGGCGTATGAACCGGAGACCGGCATGTTCAGCCTGCTGCTGGACGACGCCGCACCGGCCGAAGTCGGTGACGAGATCTGCGGCGCCCGCCTCGATCAGGCCAGACTGGCTCTGACCCGCCTGGGCCGGTTGCACGCATCGTCGATCGGCCGCACGAATCTTGCCGATACGGTCTGGCTCAGCCGTGACAACCCCATGAACCAGGCGCTGCTGAGCCAGCTCTGCACCGGGTTCACCCAACGGTACGGCGCCGCCGTTACCGGCGCACAACGGCAAGTCTGCGACCGGTTGGTGGACAGTTTCGATGCCTACCTGGAGCAGGAGACGGCCCCGGGGCGGATCAAGGGGCTGGTGCACGGTGACTACCGGCTCGATAACCTGCTGTTCGGCCGACCCGGTTCGCTTCGCGACCTGACGGTCGTTGACTGGCAGACCGTCACCTGGGGCCCACCGATGACGGATGTCGCCTATTTCCTTGGTTGCGCCCTGCCGGTGGACGATCGGCGGACGCATTACGACGAACTGTTGCGGGCGTATCACGAGGGGCTTGGCCCCGATCCGGCGCTGACCGTCGAACAGGTCCGCGAGGGCGTGCGACGGCAGAGTTTTTTCGGGGTGATGATGGCAATCGTGTCCTCGATGCTGGTGGAGCGCACCGAGCGTGGCGATCAGATGTTCCTGACCATGCTGGACCGGCACAGCAGCCATGTGCTCGACACCGGCGCCTTGCAGATCCTGCCCGGAGCTGCGCGCAGCCAAGCGCTGCAACCGGATTCAGCTGACGAATCAGCGCACACTCCGGGGGCGGAATCGCTGTGGAACGAGAGTTGGTATTGGGACTTCGCCGACCCCGCGCAGGGGATCGGCGGCTGGATCCGGCTGGGACTGATCCCCAACCAGAACGTGGCCTGGATCAATGCGCTGATCTGCGGGCCCGATATGCCCACTGTGGCCCTGCTCGATTTCGAGGCTCCGATTCCGGCCGATCCGAACACGATGGCTGTTGCCGGCATCGAATTGCGGCACAGCGCAACGGTTCCGCTACAGCGGTACCGGGTCGAGGTCAGCGGACCGGCGCAAGCCTATGACGATCCGGCGACGCTACTGACCGGCGGTCCCGGCCGGGCGACACAGCTGGCGATGGACCTCACCTGGGCCACCTCCGGCGCCCCCTACTCCTACCGGATAGCCGAACGATACGAGATCCCCTGCACGGTAAGCGGAACCGTCACGGCCGACGGACGGAACTATGACGTCACCTCGGTCGCGGGGCAGCGGGACCATTCCCACGGGGTGCGGGACTGGTGGGCAATGGATTGGGTCTGGAGCGCACTGCACCTCGACGACGGCACTCACCTGCACGGCGTCGACCTGAGGATCCCCGGCGGGTCACCGGTCAGTGTCGGCTATATCGAACCGCCGGGGTCACCGGTCATCGAGACGACCTCGGTGACCGCGGAGACCGACGTGGCCGACAACGGGTTGCCGGTGGCCACCACGCTGACCCTGCAACCCGGTCCGGTCACCGCGACCATCGACATCCGCGGGTACGCACCGGTCCGGTTGATCTCACCGGAGGGCCGGGTCAGCAGCTTTGCCCGAGCCTGGGCGGACGTCCGGACAGCGGACGGCCGTACCGGCGTGGGCTGGCTGGAATGGAACCGCAACCAGCAACCCGAGTAGCCGAGCCTAGCCCTTGACCACCTGTGTTCCGCCCGCCAATTCGTCGTGTTTGCCCTGTTTGGTGGGGCTCGAGTTGATCGTCACCGCAATCACGATATAGGCGATGATGGCCAGCAGACCGCCAACGTAGGGAACCACCGTGAGCAGCGTGAACGCGTTGCGGATGGCGGATTGCTTGACGTCCGGCTTGGGAGCCCCGCCCGGACCGTGCACACTCAGCCCGAGCAGCATCTTTCCCAGCGTCCGGCCCTGCGTGACTTCCATTGCCACGAAGTAGATGAACAACAACACACCGGAGAAAAGCCCGGTGACCATGATGTTGTCCGACGCGTTGAACAACACCGCCAATACGCCCGCCACGATGCCGACCAGCAGTCCGTCGATGATCCGGGCACCGAAGCGCACCCCGAGGCCGCCGGGTTTGCCGCCGAAACCCATCGGCGGAATCGGGGGGTAGCCGGCTGGGGAGCCGTACGGCGGGGGAGGCGGAGCGTAGCCAGCCGGTGGCGGCGGGTAGCCGGACGGGGGAGGCGGCGGGTAGCCGGACGGCGGAGGCGGCGGGTAGCCGGACGGGGGAGGCGGCGGCTGACCCGCCGCCGACGGCTGCCCGTACGGGTTGGGCGGCGGCGGGAAGCCCGAGGGCGGCCCGGGAACATTGGGATTCTGATCACCCGTGGTCATCGCACTCTCCTAAGGAGTTGTGATGGATTGTGATGTCTTCAACCTACCGCCCCCGGCAAACCGCGTCGGGAACTCGCGGTATCGGTGTCGCGACTACGGTCACATCATGGCTCTTCCCGACGGGCGGACTGCGCGCCTTTTCAACCTCGCCGAGACGGTGACCGGTTTCATGCCGGTCGATGAGGGTCAAGCCTTGTTCGACGCGGCGGCGCGCCACACCGACAAAGGTGTGGCGGTCGAGATCGGCACCTACTGCGGCCGCTCGACACTGCTGCTGGCCGCGGCGGCCGCCGCGACCGGCAGTGTGCTCTACACCGTGGACCATCATCACGGGTCCGAGGAACATCAGCCGGGCTGGGAGTTCCACGACCCGACGCTGGTGGACCCGGTCAGCGGCCGTTTCGACACGCTGCCCGCATTCCGGCGGACGATGGACACCGCCGACCTCGAGGACACCGTCGTGGCGGTGGTGGGTAAATCGTCGGTGGTAGCCCGTTGCTGGCGTACGCCGCTGCAGTTGTTGTTCATCGACGGCGGCCACAGCGAGGAAGCCGCGAACGCGGATTTCGACGGCTGGGCCTCATGGGTTCAGGTGGGTGGCGCGCTCGTCATCCACGACGTGTTCCCCGATCCCCGGGATGGCGGCCGACCGCCCTATCTGATCTACTGCCGGGCAATCGATTCCGGCGATTTCGTCGAAGTCGGCCGCACCGGATCACTGCGCGTGCTCGAGCGGGTCGGCGGGACGCCGGGGGATCAGCTGCGAACGCACTCGCAGTCGTAGTCGCCTTGCAGGCCCCGAGGCAGTTCGGCGCCGCGGAAGATCCCGGCGGCCGCAGTGGTTCCGGAGAGAGCATCGGCGGCAAGGATAACCGCGGCCCCGGTCCAGGTGGTGCGCTCCACCGGCCAGCGCTTTCCGTCCGCGTACACCAACCCGGTCCAGTAGGAGCCGTCCGCTTCCCGCAGGTGCTGCATGGCGGCGAACTGCTGCATTGCCCGAGGACGGTCGCCGATCGCCTCCAGCGCCATCACCAGTTCACAGGTCTCCGCACCCGTCACCCAGGGCCGGTCGTTGACGCAGCGAATACCCAGACCGTCCACCACGAACTCGTGCCAGCGCCCGGCGATCCGGTCGTGCGCCGCCGCGCCGCGCACCGCGCCACCCAGGATCGGGTAGTACCAGTCCATCGAGTGCAGCGGCTTGTCGGTAAACGAGTCCGGGTGTTCGGCGATCGCGTGGCCCAGCCGGCCGAGTGCGATCTCCCACTCCGGTTGCGGCCGGTCTACGTGCTCGGCCAGCGCAAGGGCGCACCGGATGCTGTGATGGATGCTCGAGCATCCGGTCAGCAACGCCTCGGTGAGCGGGCCGCCCTGGCCCTGGGCCCAGTAGATCTCGCCCGTTCCGGCCTGCAGGTTGAGCACGAAATCAACAGCCGACCGGACCGTCGGCCACATCCGTTCGGCGAAATCGCGGTCGCCGGTGGCCAGCACGTGATGCCACACCCCGGTGGCGACGTAGGCGCAGAAATTGCTGTCGCTGCCGGCATCCTCGATGACCCCGCGGCGGTACTGGATGGCCCACGACCCGTCCGGACGTTGTTCGCGACGGCACCAATCGAAGGCGGCGCGGGCCTGCTCGAGCAGCCCAGCCGCGGTCAGCGCCATTGCACACTCGACATGATCCCATGGATCGGTGTGCCCGGTCGGCGACCACGGGATCTCACCGGACGGGAGCTGCACGGACACAATGGATTCCGCCGTCTGGCGGCACTGCGCAGGGGTGAAGATGCCGGGAATGGCGGCCAGCCCGGTCAAGTCAGACTCGCGGCGCATCGCCGACCGGTTTCTCGAAATACAGCGCAACGCTCTTGCCCACCAACGGGTTCAGTGCCGTCTCGGCCGCCCGGGTCAACATCGGCCTGGACATCATGTCCCAGACCAGCAGCCGGTGATAGAACTGGACCAGCACATTGCTGTTCTTCTCGACGCCGACAGCGCATTTGAGCCACCAGTACGGCGAGTGCAACGCGTGTTCGTGCTGGGAATGCGTGAACCGCGCCCCGAGCGCCGCCACCTTGGCGCGCAACTGGCCGGCCCGGTAGATCCGGATATGACCGCCCTCGTTGGCGTGATACTCATCGGAGAGCAGCCAGCAGATCCGCTCGGGCAGCCAGCGTGGCACCGTGACCGCCAGCGAGCCGCCCGGTTTGAGCACCCGGATCAGCTCGGCGATGACGGACTCGTCGTCGGGGATGTGTTCGAGGATCTCCGAAGCGATCACGCAGTCGAAGGTGTCATCCGGGTAGGGCAGCGCCAGCGCGTCGCCTACCACGGCCTGGGCCTTGGCCGACGCAGGCGCCTCCCCGGCCTGACCCATGGCCTGCAGCATCGTGTCCACGTCGGCCAGTTCCGCGGCGTTCTGGTCGAAGGCGATCACGTCGGCACCGCGACGATAGGCCTCGAAACTATGCCGTCCGGCCCCGCAGCCGACGTCGATCACCGAGGTTCCCGGTCCGACAGCCAATCGGTCGTAGTCGACTGTCAGCACGGTCCGTCCACCGCTCGGACCACCCGCCGGGGCTCCGGCCTGCGAGCCAGCGCCTGTTGGTAAACCCGTACGGTCTGCGCGGCCACCGATTCCCAGCTGAAAACGTCCAGGGCCCGCCGGCGTCCGGCCGCGCCCAGCCAACGTCGTCGCTCCGGGCATTCCAACAAACTGCCCAGCGCGCGGGTCAGTTCGTCGACATCGCCGGGCCGAACCAGATCGGCGCACGCGCCGTCCGCACCCAGGACCTCCGGCAGCGCTCCTGCCCGGCTGGCGACGATCGGAGTCCCACTGGCCATGGCCTCGACGGCGGGCAACGAGAATCCTTCGTACAGCGATGGGATGCAGGCGATTTCAGCGGAAGCGAGCAGCGCAGCGACCCGGGTATCGGGCAGGTCGGCGGACACCCGCACGATATCGGAGATCCCCAACTCGGAAATCAGCTTCTCGGTGGGCCCGTTCGGTTCCAGTTTTGCCACCAGTTGCAGTTCCACGTCGCGCTCGGCGCGCAGCCGCGCGATCGCCTGCAGAAGGTTGGCGATCCCCTTGAGCGGCCGGTCGGCCGAGGAGATGGCCACCACGCGGCCCGGGACGCGGGGCGCCTCGGCAGGTGCGAAGAGGTCGGTATCCACTCCCAGTGGGACGACGTGCAATTGATCGGGCCGCACCCCGAAATCGTCGGCGATGTGCTCGGCCGATGAGGACGACACCGTCAGCAGATCCGGGATCCCGCGGGCCACCCGTTTCTGCATGCCGAGGAAGCCGTACCAACGCCGCACCAACGGCCTACGCCACCACCTCGCCGCCTCGAGATCCACGGTGCGGTCTCGGGTGATCGGATGGTGGACGGTGGCCACCACCGGCAGCAGCCCGGCGATGTCGCGCAGTCCGGTGCCCAGGCACTGGTTGTCGTGAACCACGTCGAACTCCCGGTGCCGCCCGGCCAGCAGTCGGGCAACCCGCAGGCTGAAGGTTCGCGGCTCGGGAAACCCGGCAGTCCACATTGTGGCCAGTTCCAGCAGGTCGATGCGGTCGCGGATCTCGCCGGGCCGCGGAGTCCGGAATGGATCAGTTTCGCGGTACAGGTCCAGGCTGGGCACCTCGGTGAGCCGGACCCGGGGATCCAGCTGCTCCGGGTAGGGCTGTCCGGAGAACACCTCGACGTGGTGGCCCAGTTCAACGAGGCCCCTGCTGAGATGGCGAACGTAGACGCCCTGGCCGCCACAATGGGTCTTACTGCGGTACGACAGCAAGGCGATGCGCATGCTCACGCTTGGTGGGAGACCGTTCTGGACATGTGTCCAGTCTATATCGTCGTCCTCGTGCACTACGACTGGGAGGAACTGGCCGGTGGCGTTCACCGCTGCCGATTACCGTTCCTGGACGTGACGGTCGGACTCGTCGAGGGCCGGTACGGATCGTTGCTGATCGACTCCGGCACGACGCTGATAGAAGCCGCCGCAATCGCCGATGACATTCGTGAACTGACCGGCGGTCCGGTCACCCACCTGGTGATGACCCACCACCATTTCGACCACATTCTGGGTTCGGCCGGGTTCCCCGGCGCACGTGCCTACGCTGCGCCGCCGGTGGCGGTGGCACTCACCGCCGGCCTCGACGCGACGTGCGAGGCTGCGCTGAGCTACGGGGCCGACCCCGGTGAGGTGGCCCGCGCCGGCAGCGTCGCCCGCTCACCCGGCTTCCTAGTCTGGGGCGCCGACGTCGACCTCGGTGACCGGATCGTCGCGGTCGAACACCCCGGCCGCGGCCACACCAACCATGACCTGATCGTGATGGTTCCGCCACGGGCGTCGCCGGAACGTGCGGTGGTGTTCTGCGGGGACCTGATTGAGGAGTCCGGGGATCCCGCGGTCGACGACGGTTCGGATCTGCGGGCCTGGCCGCAGACACTGGATCGGGTGCTGCGAGCGGGTGGCGAGCACGCGGTCTACGTTCCGGGGCACGGGGCGGCGGTGGACGCGGCGTTCGTGCGTGACCAGCGCGACCGGCTGGCACGCCAGGCTTGAAAGCGGGGCTGATCTACCAGCCGGTTCGCAGCACCCGCTCGAGCATGTCGACGAAGAAATCCGCCGATGCCCGGGTGATACACATCGGAGGCTTCATCTTGAGCACGTTCTGCCGGTCGCCGGTCGGCTGCACGATCACCCCCAGTTCGCGCATCCGCTCGCAGATCGCGGCGGTCTCCGCGACGGCCGGCTCCAGGGTGGCGCGGTCCCGCACCAACTCAACACCCAGGTACAGGCCGCTGCCGTGCACCGTGCCGATCAGGGGATGCCGTTGAGCCAGGGCGTTGATCCGGGCCCGGAGATGATCACCGACGCTGAGTGCGTTCTGTTGCAGGCCGTCACGCTGCAGAACATCGAGGACGGTGAGCCCGACCACGCAGGACACCGGGCTGCCGCCCGCCGAGGAGAAAAAATAGCCCTGGGAGCGATAGGCGTCGGCGATCTCCCTGGTGGTGATGACCGCGCCCAGCGGTTGGCCGTTGCCCATCGCCTTGGCGATGCACACGATATCGGGCACCACATCCTGTTGCTCGAATGCCCAGAACCAGCGGCCGGTGCGCCCGTAGCCCACCTGAACCTCGTCGGCGATGGCCAGGCCGCCGGCGGTACGGACCGCGGCGTATACCGCCCTGAGGTAACCGTCGGGCAGCGCCATACCGCCCGCGTTGCCGTAGAACGGCTCGCAGATGAATGCCGCCGGCGGATGCCCGTCGGCAACACACCGCTCGATGAACGCAACCGCCTCGGGCGCATACCGCGACGCGGCGGCCCCGCGGTACCGGCCCCGGTAGGCGTTGGGGGAGGGCACCGTATGCACCCAGGACGGCCGGGTGGACAGGGCATTGGGGTTGTCGGCGACCGAGGTCGAGATGGCGTCGGTGGCGTAGGTCCAGCCGTGGTAGGCCTCGGCCACCGCGACGATGTCGTGGCGGCCTGTGGTCGCCATCGCCAGCCGCAACGCCAGGTCGTCGGCCTCCGAGCCGGAATTGACCAGGAATACGGTGTCCAGCGGGTCGGGCAGGGTCGCGGCCAGCCGCTCCGACAACGCCACCACACTTCCGTAGTTGAACCGCGAATTGGTGTTCAGCCGGCGCCACTGCCGGGCCGCGGCATCGGCGACCTCGGGATTGCCATGGCCCAGGATCGCGACATTGTTGACCATGTCGAGATAGCTGCGGCCGTCGGTGTCGACCAGGTGTTCACGCCAACCGCGCTCAATGCGCGGGGGATCGTCGTAATAATGCTCCTGCACCTGCGCGAAGGCCCGGGATCGACGTTGCCGCAGCAGGTCGCCGTCCTCGGTGGACCCGGGTTCGGCGGGCAGGCCGAGCAGGACGCCGGGGTCGCTGACCAGATCCAGCCAGCCGGCGGCGTACTCCGGCCGCACAAAACGCGGCACCTCAGCGGATCCGTCAGCACCGGGCCCGTGGCGGCGCACCTGCACCCACAGCGGGCCGTCGACGATGGCTAGTTCCGCGCCCGCCTCCACGGTGCTGAGAGCCACTCCGGCGGGTCGCAGCGCTCCGGCGATCGTGACGGTGGCAGCCGCCCCGACCAGTAGCAGCTCTCCTGGGACGGTGCTGTCGACCGTTCCCGCCCACGGTGCGCTGACCACCAGCGGAGCCGCAGGCCACAGTTGAACGCCGGTGGCAACGCTGGCCGGCGAGTCCGGGCTCAAAATCGCCGACCGGGTCAATCGGGGTTGTCCGAAGATGGTGATAGCGGCCCGGGCCCCCGCCCTGATCGCGGACTCGGCCAACCGGTCCTCACCACCGGGCTGCAGCCATATCCCGCCGTCCATGGCGTCGGACTCCGCTGACAAGTCGAGGCGGGCGATAGTGCCGGGCTGCAGGCCGCCGATCAACGGTGCGGTCGGGGCCGGCTGCTCGCGCATGCGGGTTACGCCCAGCGCGTGCCGGATTTGCGCGGTCATCACCTCCACCGGAATCGCATTGGCCTGCTGAAAGATTCGCCACTCATGGTCGAGTGCCGAGACGACGTGGTCGTTGTCGGCATCGATGGCGGACTGATGGATGCCGCTCACCACCAGGACGGCGGCACGCAACACCACCAGCGGCCACAGTGCGTCGATCTCGGCCGGGCCCAGCGGGCGGACAGCGTGGAAGGCCCTGATGGCCGCGACGGTGGTGGCCGGCTCGCTGCCCTGATGGCGCAGCAAGGCGGCGACGGTGACCGCCAACTCGGCCACCGTCCAGGACCGCATCAGATCACCGAAGTCGATGACCCCGTCCGGCATCGCGTTCACACCGCAGACCACGTTGTCACCGGTGATGTCGCCGTGGATCACCTGGATCGGCAGGTCCTCCGCCAGGCCGGCGACCACCCGCCACGCCGCGGAGGCGGCCGCGCTGACCGCCTCGCGCCGGTGCGCGTCGTTGATATGCGCCGTGAGCAACTCGACGGTGCGCATCCCGTGCCGAAGATCCCACTGCAGTACCCGATCCGCTCCGGGATGGTCGAACGCCGCCAGCGCGCGGCAGGACCGGCCGGCCAGATCTCCGAGGCCCGCGATCTGGGCGGGCCGGAGGTAGCCGTCTCCGCTCAGCGTTCCGCCGGACAGGTAGCTGATGATGCGGGCGTGCAGCACGGGTCCGGTGCCGGCGCCGTCGAGTTCGGCGATCGCCGCGACGCCGGGCAAGGCGATATTGGCGGCGGTCCGGATCCCCTCGCCGGCGGCGATGAACGTCGCAGCGGCGTCCTGGGCTTCGAGTTCGGCCCGGCCGAAGACCGGGTTGGCGATCTTGAGCACGCCCAAAGGTTCCCCTGCGGGATTGCTGAGCAGGAAGTTCGCATCCTGCTGGCTGCCGAGGGAGCTCACCCGGGCGTCCAATCCGAAATGCTCTGCGGCAATGGCGCGAGCGCGCTCCGGCGAGATGGCTGGGACCGGCAGCTCGGCCGCCTCGAAGAAGTTGAATCCTGGCATTAGCTCCCCATTCGGCGATCTCACAGTAATGGCGCGGCCGGGCTGCGGATACGCTAAACGGGTGCGCGCGTTGCTCATCGTCGATGTGCAGAACGACTTCTGCGAGGGCGGGTCGCTGGCGGTCACCGGAGCGACGCGCGTGGTGGGCGATATCAACCGGCTCCTGGCCGAAGACCACGGCTACCGGCATATCGTCGCGACCAAGGATCATCACGTCGACCCGGGCAGTCACTTCGCCGAGGAGCCGGATTTCGTCTCGTGCTGGCCGCCGCATTGTGTGGCTGGCAGCCCCGGCGCCGACTATCACCCGGGACTCAACACCGCCCCGATCGAGGAGGTCTTCCTCAAGGGCTCCTACACGGCGGCTTACAGCGGCTTCGAGGGCACGGCGAACGGGGTCAGCCTGGCCGACTGGCTGCGAGCCCGGGGGGTGGACGAGGTCGACATCGTCGGTATCGCCACGGACTACTGCGTTCGTGCCACCGCCGAGGATGCCATCCGGGCCGGCTTCGGCACCCGTGTGCTGGTCGATCTCACCGCCGGGGTGGCCCCGCAGTCGACCGAGGCGGCCCTGGACGAACTGGGACGCGCCGGGGTCGACCTGGTGCGTGCACACTGACGCCGCGCTACAGCCGAACCTTCTTGCGCCGGTAGAGCGTCCCGACGACCAGCAGGACCAGGCTGATCAACAGGATCGCCGTTGCCAGCACGTTGATCTGCGGCGGTACCGCCGCCTTGGTCGCCGCGTTGACATACAACGGGTAGGTGACCGTCGAGCCGCTGACGAAGTAGGTGATGATGAAATCGTCCAGCGACAGCGCGAAGGACAGCATGGCGGCTGCGACGATGCCGGGAACGACCAACGGCAACGTCACCTTGAGGAAGGTTCGGGTGGGACTGGCACCCAGATCCAGCGACGCGTCCTCCAGGGTCCAATCGAAGCCCCGGATACGGGCCCGCACTGTCATCGCGATGAAACTGATTTCGAAGGCGACGTGGGCGATCACGATGGTCACGTAGCCGGTCGGCCAGTTCATGCTGAGAAACAGGGTCAGCAGCGAAGCCCCCATGACCACCTCGGGCGAGGTCAACGGCAGCACGAGGAAGGTGTCCACCGCCTTGCTGCCCCGGAATCGTTGCCGCACCAGGGCTATCGCCACCAGCGTGCCCAGCACCAGGGCGATCGCGGTCGACACCGCCGCCACGTTAAGGCTCAGCTGCAACGCCTTCGCCAGGGCGGGGTATTCGAACGGATTGAGCCAGTTCTCCCAGGTGAAGCCCTGCCAGGTGTAGTTGAACTTGCCCTTGGGCTTGTTGAACGAGAAGACGACGATGACCAGGATCGGCACAAATAGGTACACGAGTACCAGTGCGGCGGCGACCCGCAACGCGAAGTCTCCCAGCTTGAAGCTGCCCCGGAAACTGCGGCCGGGGGAGGCCAAATCGGTGACGGCCTGGGTGGTCATGCGGTCACACCAGATCCTCACTGCCCAGTGCCCAGGTGTAGAGCAGAACACCCACCAGGATCAAGGCCATCAACACGAAGCTCATGGCCGCGGCCACCGGATAATCCTTGATGACGAGGAATTGTTTCTGGATGACGTTGCCGATCATCGTGGTCTGGGTGCTGCCGAGATAGTCCGCGTTGATGAAGTCACCGACCGCCGGGATGAACACCAGCAGGCTTCCGGCCAGTACGCCCGGCATCGCCAGCGGAAGGATCACCCTGCCGAACATCCGTCGATTGGTGGCGTAGAGGTCCCGGGAGGCTTCCAGCAGCCGCGGATCGATCTTCTCCAGAGCAACGTACAGCGGCAGGATCATGAAGATGATCCAGTTGTAGGTCAGTCCGCCGATCACCCCCCAGCTGGTCGACAGCAGCCTGCCCTCGCTCGGCAGCAACCCGACCGAGCCCAGCACGCTGACCACCATGCCGTCGTCGGCCAGGATGGTCTTCCAGGCGAGGGTGCGGATCAGGAACGTGACGAAGAACGGCAGGATCACCAGCCCGAGAATCAGGTTCTTATAACGTCCGGCCTTGAAGGCGATCACGTAGGCCAGCGGAAAGGCCAGCAGCGCACACAGCACAGTGGCGGTCAGGGCGTAGCCGAAAGAACGCAGGATCTGGTCGCGATAGTCGCTCAGTGCCTGTCCGTAGTTACCGAAATCCCACGCGAACGTCAGCTGCGGCAGATACACCGACCCACCCATGGTGGAGAGTGAGGTGCGCAGCAGCGAGAAGAACGGCACCACGTAGAACACCCCGAGGTAGGCCAGCGCCGGCAGGATCATCAGGTAGGGCGCGACCCTGCTGCGCTGCCGGGTGCTGCCGGCTGTGCCGGCCATCAGGGACGGACCATCAGAGAAGCGCCATCGGCTAACCGCCGGTGACCCTGGCGTAAGCCTTGTTGAATTCCTGGGTCTGCTGATCGGTCAGCGGTGCCCAGGACTTCAGTTTCGCCAGCGTCTCCTTCGACGGGTTGATCAGCGGGTTGGCGCCAAGCTTCGGATCTATCCGGTCAAGTTCGACGGTCATATCGCTGAGCACCGGGACGAATTGGGTGAAGGCCACCAGCTTCGCATAGTTGGCCCGGTCGTAGACGTAGTTGATCCACTCCTCGGCGGCCTTCTGGTTCTGCGTGGTGTACGGAATCACCATGGTGTCCAGGAAGGTGGTGCTGCCCGACTCCGGGACCACGAACTGCAGATCCGGGTTGTCCTGCTGCAACTGGACCACATCGCCGGAGTACGCCTGGGCGACGACGACATTGCCGGCCGCGAGGTCGTCGGCGTAGTCGTTTCCGGTGAAGCGGCGGATCTGGCCTTTGCCTTTCTGTTCCATGACCATGTCGACGGCTTTCTGGACGGTCTCGGCCGTCGGATCCTCCGGGGAAT
>CAZGPT010000013.1:0-33313 GCA_964527015.1 uncultured Mycobacterium sp.
CGGCCCCGTTTTGTGCGTAGACCTGGTTGCCGGTCCCGCCGAGTTGTGCTGCGGCCTGCGCGGCCCCGTTTTGTGCGTAGACCTGGTTGCCGGTCCCGCCGAGTTGTGCTGCGGCGTTGAGAAATCCATCCGCAGCGACGACGGCGCTTCTGGTGCCGAGCATGCTGACCGCCGCGTTGAGCGTGCCATTGTCGCTGTCCCGCCCTGCCAGCACCACGTTGTCGGTCCCGCCGAGATTCGCGGCGAAGTTCAGTATCCCGTCGGCGTGGACCTGGCTGCCCCGTAACCCCGTGCCGTCACCGAACAGGTTGATGGCGATATTGCCGAAACCGCCCTGGGCCCTGACCTCGGAGCCGCCGCCGTCGGTAGTGCCCATCGAGACGTTCACCGCGAAGTTCAAGAAACCGTCGGCCAGTGTTGTGCCGTTCGCGCCCAACTGCAGGGCCACGTTGATCGCGCCACTGTTCGCCTCCGCGTAGGAGTCCGGTCCGGCGGCGAATGCGGCACCGAGCAACCCCCCGGCACGGGCTCCCGCACCCTTGCCGATCGCGATCGCGATCCCGAGCGGGCTGCTGGTACAACGTGCCGGGTCGGTGCTGAAACCGAACAGTGAGGCGCAACTGGCATCGGCAGTCGGGGCCAGCAACAGGCCGGTAGTGGTGCTCAGCGACCCCGTCACGAGCACCGCTGCCGCCAGTGTCGTCGCTGCGTTTCTGCTGCCCACCGATTCGCTCCTGTGTGGTGACACCTAGGCCCGGCCGTGGACTGCCGCGACCATCGCATGCCGGTCACGTTCGGGTAACCGGCAATCTACAGGTACTGGCCCAGATTCGATTCAGTGTCGATAGCCCGGCTCGCACTCGAGGATTTCCCGGTCACCAGGGTGCGGATGTAGACAATCCGTTCGCCCTTCTTGCCCGAGATCCGGGCCCAGTCATCGGGATTGGTGGTGTTCGGCAAATCTTCGTTTTCGGCGAACTCGTCGACGATCGAGTCCAGCAGGTGCTGAATGCGCAAGCCGTGCTGGCCGGTCTCCAGCACCGACTTAATGGCATACTTTTTGGACCGATCGACGACGTTCTGAATCATCGCCCCCGAGTTGAAATCCTTGAAGTACATGACCTCTTTGTCGCCGTTGGCGTAGGTCACCTCCAGGAATCGGTTGTCGTCGATCTCGGCGTACATCCGGTCGACAACCTTCTCGATCATCGCTTTGATACAGGAACCGCGGTCGCCGCCGAACTCGGCTAGGTCGTCGGAGTTCACCGGGAGGGTTTCGGTCAGGTATTTGCTGAAGATGTCCTGCGCCGATTCGGCGTCTGGTCGCTCGATCTTGATCTTCACGTCGAGGCGGCCGGGTCTCAGGATTGCCGGGTCGATCATGTCCTCGCGGTTGGAGGCGCCGATGACGATGACGTTTTCCAAGCCTTCCACCCCGTCGATCTCGCTGAGCAGCTGCGGCACAACAGTGGTCTCGACGTCGGAGCTCACCCCGGTGCCGCGGGTCCGGAAGATGGAGTCCATTTCGTCGAAGAACACGATCACCGGGGTGCCCTCGGAGGCCTTCTCCCGGGCACGCTGGAAGATCAGGCGGATATGGCGCTCAGTCTCGCCGACGAACTTGTTGAGCAGTTCCGGTCCCTTGATGTTCAGGAAGTAGGACTTGGCCTCGCGGGCGTCTTCGCCGCGCACCTCCGCCATCTTTTTCGCCAGTGAGTTGGCCACGGCCTTGGCGATCAGCGTTTTTCCACAGCCTGGCGGGCCGTAGAGCAGTACACCCTTGGGCGGTCGCAACGAGTACTCGCGGTACAGCTCTTTGTGCAGGAACGGCAGTTCGACCGCGTCGCGAATCTGTTCGATCTGTCGGGTAAGGCCGCCGATATCGCCGTAGGAGACGTCCGGTACCTCTTCGAGGACCAGATCCTCGACCTCGGCCTTGGGAATGCGCTCGTAGGCGTATCCGGCCTTGGTGTCGACCAGCAGCGAGTCCCCCGGGCGCAGCTTGCGCGGCCGCAGATCGTCGTCATACGCGCTGTCGAGTTCACCGGTCGCCTCGGGTGTCAGCGCTTCGGCCGCCACCAGGGGCTCGGCCAGCCAGACGATCCGTTCCTCATCGGCATGTCCCACCACGAGGGCCCGGTGGCCGTCGGCCAGCACCTCCCGCAAGGTGCTGATCTCACCGACCGCCTCGAACACCCCCGCCTCCACCACGGTCAGGGCCTCGTTGAGCCGAACCGTCTGGCCTTTTCGGAGCCCGGCGACCTCGATATTGGGCGAGCACGTCAGCCGCATCTTGCGCCCGGAGGTGAACACATCCACGGTGTCGTCGTCATGGGTCTCCAGCAACACTCCATAGCCGCTGGGCGGCTGGCCCAACCGATCGACTTCCTCACGCAGTGCCAGCAATTGCTGGCGGGCCTCTTTGAGGGTGTCCATCAGCTTCGCGTTGCGGGCCGCCAACGAGTCGATCCTGGCCTCCAGTTGCTGCACCTCGCGAGGTGAGTGCTGGCCGCCGGCGGCGTTCTGCAGCTGCCCCCGCAGGATCGACGCCTCCCGGCGCAACTCCTCCAGTTCGGCGGCGTCATCGTCGCCGGCACCGAAGGATGCAGAACGGTCTGACTCTGTCATAACGGCTCCTTCCCCGCGCCGAGCCTGGTGCGGTGGCCTCCCCAACGGTACCGGCGATTGGGCCATCGTGGGTTCTCCGACGATGCCGACACCCTTACAACACTGTTACCCTTCTGCTCAGTCGGAACGATCGAAAGGACCGTCGTGCTCCACAAACTCTTCGCCACGTGCATGGCTGCCGCCGCGATCACCGGTGGTGCAGCCGCAGTGGCGGCGGCGGCAGTGTCGATCACCCCGACCGCCGCCCCAGCAATTCAGCCGGTGGTTTTCGGTGCACCCCTGCCGGCCAATCCGGTTGCCGATATTCCGTCAACCGATCAGCTGAACAGCGTTTTGTACGGCCTTGCCGACCCCAATGTCCCCTTCTCCAGCAAGTCCTACCTCGTGGAGGGGGGACTCGGTCGGTTGGAGTCCCGCACCGCCGATGCGCTCATGCGCAAAGCCGTTGCCAATGGACAGGTGCCGTTGGACTTCTCGATCGCCGACATCGTCCCGACCGGCCCGGGTGCCGCCAGCGCGAATGTGACGGCAACGGGTCCGGGGATGCCGGCAACCACCCAAGCGATCACCTTCGTCGACCAGAACGGCTGGAAGCTGTCCAGGAGTTCCGCCTCGACGCTGCTGACGATGTTCAACGCCTAGCAGTTCCTGTGGGATGCGACCCAACCTGAATTCCGCACTGTCCGTCACCATTGCGGCGACTATCTGCGTTTCCGGGTGTGCGCACGACGATCAGGCCCTACCTCAGCCGGCCATTCCGGCGCTCATCGGACCCGAGTCGGTTACGGCCCCCGACGAGACGGGACCGCTGCCGACCCCCGAGGTGCTCAGCGCTGTGCTGTATCGGCTGGCCGACACCGCTGTCCCGGGAGCAGACAAGCTGTCCCTGGTATCCGACGCGTCCCCGTCCGACGCCGCGGCGCTAGACGCCTTCGGCGCCGCTCTGCGCGATGACGGTTTCGCGCCGATCATCGTGACGGCCACCGACATCGGATGGTCGGATGACAATACGGATCGGGTTGGGGCCAACATCACCATCACGCCCGCGGACCCGGAGGATCCAAGGGGTTTCACCTTTCCCATGGAGTTCCGGCCCAGTGCCGTGGGCTGGCAGCTGACCAGCGAAACCGGCGATACGCTGCTGGCCCTCGACAGTGCTCAAACCGGACCGGCCATCCCCGCGGACTCCACTCCGGGCCGCTGAACCGTGTGGATCGGCTGGCTCGAGTTCGACGTGCTGCTCGGCGATGTCCATTCACGAAAGCAGAAACGGTCGGTGGTGCGGCCCATCGTGGCGGAGCTACATCGCCGGTTCACCGTGTCGGCGGCCGAGACCGGATCGCTGGACCTGCACCGCCGCGCCGGCATCGGGATGGCGGTGGTGGCCGCCGACCGTGCCCACGTGGTGGAGGTGCTCGACGCCGCCGAGCGGCTCGTCGCCGGACGACCGGAGATCGAACTTCTCTCGGCGCATAGGGATTTGCGCCGCAGCGACGATTAGGTCGATCAGGAGGATTAGCCGGTGCGTCCCTTTTTTCGAAGCGGTGCGGGTGTGACGGTCCCCGGAGCGAGCCGACGCACCGAGATGAGAAAAGCGGTGTGGCCGCGCATATTGTGCTGGGGGCGTACCGCCAGCCCGACGACGTGCCAGCCGCGCTGCAGCGACTCCCAGGATCGCGGCTCGGTCCAGCACTGCTGCTCGCGCAGCGCCTCCACCGTCGCCGACAGTTGGGTCACGGTCGCCACGTACACGATCAGAACCCCGCCCGGAACCAGGATTCGTGCGACGGTGTCCAACACCTCCCACGGCGCCAGCATGTCGAGCACCACCCGGTCCATGGACGCCTCGCCGGGACCGGATCCGGTTGCGGCCTCCCGCACATCTTCGACCACCAAGGTCCAGTTCTCGGGTGCCAGGCCGAGGAAGGTCTCCACATTCCGCTTGGCATGTGCGGCGTGGTCGTCGCGGACCTCGTAGGAGATGACGTGTCCGCCCGGGCCTACCGCCCGCAGCAGCGAACATGTGAGCGCACCGGATCCGGCGCCGGCCTCCAGCACCCGGGCACCCGGGAACACGTCGCCTTCGTGGATGATCTGGGCGGCGTCCTTGGGGTAGATCACCTGAGCGCCACGCGGCATCGACATGACGTAGTCGATGAGTAGGGGCCGCAGCACCAGGAATGCGTCGCCGCCGGATGCCTTGACCACACTGCCCTCCGGGGAGCCGATGACACAGTCATGGGCCACGATCCCGCGGTGGGTGTGGAACTCGCCACCTGATTTCAGGATTATCGTGTAGTGCCGCCCCTTGGCGTCGGTCAGCTGAACCCGGTCACCGGCCGCGAAGGGGCCTGTCCTGCGCGGGGCATCCGCCTGGTCGGTCACAGCCGTTCACCCTGCCACACCAGGTGAGCGCCGCAGCGGCGGTCAGGTGTCGCTGGGAAGTCGGGCGATGATGACCGGGATCTGGGCGGAGTTGACAA
The DNA here is from genome assembly GCA_964527015.1 of uncultured Mycobacterium sp. Taxonomy (GTDB): domain Bacteria; phylum Actinomycetota; class Actinomycetes; order Mycobacteriales; family Mycobacteriaceae; genus Mycobacterium. The sequence continues at coordinate 5,112 of CAZGPT010000013.1, forward strand.
TCGCCGTGCTGACCGAACCGAGCAACATACCCGGGACCCCACCGCGGCCGTGGCTCCCCACCACCAGCAGTTGAGCATCCTCGGCCTTTTCGAGCAGCCGCGGCCCGGGCCGGTCACACACCACGACCTGGTGCACGGTGACGTCCGGGTACCGGCTGCTCCAGCCGGCCAGCCGCTCGCTGAGCACCTCTTCTTCGGCAACCTTGATATTGCGCCACTCGATCGGCGCCCAATTCGGACTGGCGAACTCGATGGGACCCATGTCACTCCAGGCGTGCAGCGCGATCAGGTCGACGCCCCGGCGTGATGCGTAATCGAAGGCGATTGCGGTTGCCACTTCCGAGGTGGGCGATCCGTCGATGCCGACCACGACCGGTGCCTGCGGCGAGCCCGGTTCCTCAGCGTGGATGACCGCTACCGGGCACTGCGAGAGATGCGCCAGGCCCGAGCTGGTCGAACCGAGGAGGGCGCGGGCGACCGCGCCTTCGCCCCGGCAGCCCACCACCATCGTGTCGGCTTGTTTGGACATCTCCACGAGGGTCGCGAGGACCGGCCCCAGCACCACCTCGCCGGTGAACCGCAAGTCCTCCACCGTGACACTGTCGGCGACCGTGCTCAGAGCATCATCGAGGATTTTCTGCGCCTCGGCTTCCTGCAGTCGCAGGTAGCCGGTCGGCACCGGCACCTCGGGCCACGGCCCGGTGGCCTCTACGACGGGCGCCAGAGCTGTGACCACGGTCAGTGGCAGATTTCGCGTCTCGGCTTCCCTCGTCGCCCAGCGAACTGCCGCGGTCGAGGCCGCCGAGCCGTCGACGCCGACTACGATTCCAAAATGGTTGTCCCCGTTAGTCATCAACGCTCCCCCGGCATATTCTCAATATTACCCGGATACGGCGAACCGCACCGGTGCCATTGGTCACTTCCTGGCTGACGGCCTCGATGACCCCGTCGATGATTGCGTCTGAGACCGAACGAGCCGGTCGACCGCGAGAATCAGCACGGTCGCCCCGCCGGCCCCGGCGAAGACGAAAAGTGATGTGCGGACATCGTTCAACAGCGATGGATCGGCGAGCATCACGATGGCCAGGCTGAGCATCAGCATGCCGCTGAGTAACTTGAGCATTCGGCCCTGTCGCTCCTGGAGTTTCGTGATGCGCATTGTCGCCACGGCGATGGCGAAGATCAGCAACTCGTCGAGTTGGTAAACCAGCATGTAAAGGCCCAACAGTAAGCCGAAGGCACCGGTTGAGACGTCCTGGGCGGCGACGATATTCGTCCACAGCACGGGGAATCCGGCGGTGCAGGCAAGTTCCACGAAGGACACCCCGATGGCCAGGACCACGGTTGAGCCGACCAGGGCGGGCAGCGACTGTGCCGATGCCAGGACCCGGCGCATGCGGTCGTAGATACCCGGTTTGCTGGCATCGGGGATGCTCAGCGAGACACCGGACCTGAACCAGAAGAAGTCCTTGATGTTGATGGCGGCGAAGATGGCCGCAAGCGCCGCGACGATGATTCTGACAAGCGGGGCGAAACTCAGCACGGCGAAGACCGTGAACAGGCCACCGATGAACAGTGCGTAGACCAGCCCGGTGACGAAGATGAAGACGAGCCCGGTGACGGCGGTGGTGCGTCGGGATCCGGTTCGTAGGGTGAGGGCCAGCAGGATCGACAGCACCCACAGCGAACACGGGTTCACCCCGTCGACCGCGGCGATCAGCAGGGTGCTCAGGACGAGTGACTGTGCCGCGGGGTCGATCTCACCGAAGAATGGCAGATGCACGGTCTCGATAGCAGATCCCGGCACATCGCGTCCATCGGTGGCGCTGTCTGTGCCGGCATCTGGGCATCCAGCCGCCAGGCACCGGGATACGGCGGTCTCCAGCTGTTCCGGGGTGACCTGTTCGGAATAGCCCACCCAATACCGGGAGCCGAGAAAGAAGACCGGGACGCCGGTGGGTTCGATTCCGAATTTGGCGGACATCGCCGAGAAGCGACGCTGGTTCTCCGGGCTAGCACGGACTTCGTATGACCGGATCTCCAGGCGTGGGTGGCGTTGCTGGAGCCCGGCCAGCATCGGTTTGGCCGCCGCGCAGTGCGGGCAGCCCTGTGCCCAGAAGTAGTAGAGGACGACGGGGTCCGCCGGCTGAGCATTGGACGGTACAGGGGCGGCGACCGCCCCGATGACCGGCCCGATGACGACGGCGAGTGCCGCGAACACCACGAGGAGGTGCCGGATGGGATTACGCGATGCCTTCATTGATCCGTGTCCCGACTTGATCCGTGTCCGGACACGGGGGTGTCGCGCCGGTTCACGCCCCGTTGCACACTCCGGAATCCCGGATCACGGTTCCGTAAACGTTCATCGTCGCCGTGTTGGCATTGATCTGACCCGAGGGCACCTGTTTTGCGATCTTATCGCTGACCTGGGTCAACTGGTACCACAGATGGTAGAAGGAGTCGCCGTTGTAGAGCGGGGAGTACTGGCTGCGGTCCGGGTAGTTCACGATGTACAACGTTTGCACCCTGGGATCCAGAAACGCCGTGGACTGGTCGAGATTGGCGCGCACGGTATCTGCCGCGGTCCGGACACCCGGTGCGGTCCAGACGTCCCCCTGCTCACCGAGAAAACTCTGGAAGCCGAAGACCTGATCGCGCAGCGTGTCGTACTGGGCGTTGAACCACTGGCAGGCGTCCCTTTCGGCGACGACCTGGGCGGGGGTCACCCTGTTCTGCCAGAGGTTGTACGGGAAGACCGTGTAGTTCGGTTCCCAGTCCGACGGGTACGGGACGAAGGCAGGCAGCGTGGGGGCCGCTTCCTCGGCGTGCGCGGTGCCGGCGAGGGCCACCGCCACGCCAAGGACCGCGCAGACGATTGCGGCACCCACCCGACGCATGTCGCTGGTCCGGTCCGGCATCATCGTTCGATTATCGGCTCGCGGGCCGGGCCGGCGGTGGTGAATCGGGTAATTCAGAGCACGCTGGTCGCGAGGGCGATCGCTACCCCGGCGGTCGCTGCAAAAATATCCTCGGCCAGAGCGATCGGGCGGTCCCGGCCGCCTCTGGCGGCGACCAGTCGGGTGCGGGCCTCGTAGCCCCCGATCGTGCCGATGACCGCACCGATCATTCCGGCCCCCAGACTGCCCCAGCGATAACCCCAGGCGGTACCCAGCACAGCACCGGCGAAAGCGCCACTGGCCAGCCGGGCCAGGAACGGAACCGCGGTCTTTCGGCTCGGCATGGTGGGCATCTGGTCGCTGATCAGCTCTGCGACCGCCAGCACGGTCAGGATCGTCACCGTAAGCCAGTGGCCCATCCATGATGCCCAGGTGCCGTCCAGGTTGATCCATTGAAGCAGCGCCGCCCATGCCATGACCGCCGGTGCGGTAAAGGTTCGCAGCCCGGCGACGACACCGATCAGCAGGGCCAGTAGCAAAACGAGCGCATGCGTCATGGGGTGTCCTCCGATACTGAGCGGTCATCGGGACGCTAGCACGGCGGCGCCGCCTCGCCAGGGCGTCAGAAACGACAGAACCGGATATCGGAGGCCAGAATCGCCCTGGCCCCGATCGCAGCGATCTGATCCATGATCGCGTTGATCTCTCGACGCGGCACCAGAGCGCGAACCGCAACCCAGTCCGGATCGGCCAGTGGCGCGATGGTCGGGGACTCGAGACCGGGCGTCAGCTCAGTTGCGCGTTCGAGTACGGCGCGCGGGCAGTCATAGTCCAGCATCAGGTACTGCTGCCCGAACACCACGCCCTGCACCCGGGCGGCAAGCTGATCGCGGGCGGACTGGTCTCCACGATCGTGCTTACCGCCGCGCTGTTCGATCAGCACCGCCTCGGAGTCACACAGCGGTGCACCGAACGCCGCCAGGTCGTGCAGGCTCAGGGTGCGCCCTGAACCCACCACGTCGGCGATGGCGTCGGCGACACCGAGTTGCACCGAGATCTCAACCGCGCCGTCGAGCCTGATCACCGTCGCATCGATTCCCCTGGCCGCGAGATCCTTGCGCACCAGGTTGGGGTAGGCGGTGGCAATCCGCCGCCCGGCCAGATCGGCCACTGTCCAGGATCGATTTGCCGGCGCGGCATAGCAGAAACTGGACGAGCCGAAGCCCAGGGCCAAGCGCTCATGCACCGGCGCGCCGGATTCGGCGGCCAGATCCCGCCCGGTGATACCGAAATCGAGATCCCCGGACCCCACGTAGATGGCGATGTCCTTGGGACGCAGGAAGAAGAACTCGACTCCATTGGCCCGGTCGATGACCGTCAGGTCCTTGGGGTCATTGCGCCTCCGGTATCCGGCTTCGGCGAGGATTTCCGCCGCTGACTCCGACAATGCGCCCTTATTGGGCACCGCAACACGCAACATGGCGGTACCTACAGCTTCCGGTAGACGTCGTCGAGTCCCAGACCGCGGGCGATCATCAGCACCTGCGTCCAATACAGCAGTTGGCTGATCTCGCCGGCGAGTGCCTCATCGGACTCGTGCTCGGCGGCCAGCCACACCTCTCCGGCCTCCTCGAGGATTTTCTTTCCGATGCCGTGTACCCCGGCGTCCAGTGCCGCAACGGTGGCGCTGTCCGCGGGGCGGGTGCGGACCCGATCGCCCAATTCGGCGAACAATTCCTCAAAGGTCTTCACGGCCAGGGATTGTCCCATGCTGGCCGCGGCGCCGTCACGGCGGTTTGGGCTCGGCGCTACGCCACCAGTCCCCGGTCCAGGAGAGCGCAGAGTTGGTCGAACATCCGGTCTGCGTGCACGGCGCCGCCGCGCCCCACCTGAAAGGCCGTCCCCCAGACGAGCCCCACCAGCATCTCGCCCAGGCTTTCCGGGTCGGCGCTGATCTCGCCGCGTCGGACCGCGGCGCCCACCGCATTGCCGATGAAGCGTTCGACGATCTCGGCGGCCCGGCGGCCGGCGGCGGGGATATGCCCGCCGTCCATCACAGCCTGCACCAGGAACCCGGCCGGGGAGGGCTCGTTGTCCTCGCCGCGCGTCGCCATCCGGGTGAAGGTGAGGATCTGCCCGGCCAGCGTGGGTTCCTTCGAACCGACCCGGATCGCGTCGAGTAAGGCGTCGCTGACCCGGCCCACCACTTCCTCGTAGAGCGCGGACTTACTGTTGAAATAGTTGTTGATCGCGGGTCGGGTCAGACCTACCTCAGCTGCGACGGCCTGAAAGGTGGCGGCCTCGTATCCGGATTCGGCGAAGACCTCCTGCGCGGCCCGCAGGATCCGCTCCCGGGTCACGGCGGAGTCGCTAGCGGGTGGGCGCCCGCGGCGCCTCGCCGGCATCCAAAGGGTTTCGGTCATGGAACACCTCCCGACGGATCGTCAACCGTCTGAAAGTTTGCATTCCCGATCGGGCGGTGCTCGAAACATCACCGGCGCCGCGGTCGCCCGGGCTACGCCATCTGGTCGGCCTGCATGTCCTCCAGTGCCACGCCTTTGGTCTCGCGAACCCAGGTCCAGACGAAGGCAAACGACAGAACGGCACACAGCGCGTAGAAGCCGTAGGCCAGGCCCAGATGGTTGCGCAACTCGGGGAAGCTGACGGTGATCAGCCAGTTCGCGGCCCATTGGCCGGCCGCGGCCAGGCCGAGTGCGGCCGCGCGGATTCGATTGGGGAACATCTCGCCGAGCAGCACCCAGACCACCGGGCCCCAGGACATGCCGAAGGCCACCACGAAAAGATTGGCCGCCACGAGTGCGATCGGGCCCTGGGCTCCGCTCAGTTGGGGAGCACCGTCGATCTGCGGCGCGGTACCGAAGATGATCGCCATCGTCGCCAACGTGATCGCCATACCGGAGGAGCCGATCAGGAGCAGCGGTTTCCGACCGATCTTGTCGATCAGCGAAATCGCGATAAGCGTGGTGGCGATGTTGACGATCGAGGTGATGACGGTGATGAGGAAGGATTGGCTTTCGTCGAATCCGACCGCTTCCCACAGCACGTTGGAGTAGTAGAAGATCACGTTGATCCCGACGAACTGCTGGAATATCGACAGTCCCAGGCCCACCCACACGATGCCGTGGATGCCGCCTGTCGGCTTGCGCAAATCGCGCCAGGAGGGCTTTGTCTCATCGGCCAGCGTGCTCTGGATCCGGTCGATGGTGATGTCGAGATTACGCTCCCCCAGCAGCATGGTCAGAACCTTGCGAGCTTCCGGAATCCGGTGCCGGGCAACCAGATACCGCGGCGATTCCGGGATGGTGTAGGTCAGCGTGCCGTAGATGACGGCGGGAACCGCCATCATCAGGAACATCCAGCGCCAAGCCTCCAGCCCCAGCCAGAGTTCCTTGCTCGCCCCGCCGGCCAGGTGCGCCAGCAGGTAGTCGATTGCCAACGAAATGAAGATGCCGGTGACGATCGCCAACTGCTGCAGTGAGCCGAGCCGGCCACGGATGCGGGCCGGCGATGTCTCGGCGATATAGGCCGGGGCGATCACCGATGCGACACCGACGCCGATGCCGCCGATCACGCGGAACACCACGATCATCTCGACGTTATGCGCCAGGCCGGTTCCGATGGCGCTGACGAAGAACAGCACTGCGGCGATCTTCATGACCGAGATGCGGCCGATCCGGTCGGCCAGCCGGCCCGCCGTCATCGCGCCCACCGCGGCCCCCAGCAACGCGGAGGCAACCGCGAAGCCCAGCGAGGCGTTGCTGATGTCGAAGTTGCTCTGAATCGAGGCGACCGCACCGTTGATCACCGCGCTGTCGTAACCGAACAGCAGGCCACCCAAGGCGGCGACCGAGGCGATCCGCACTGCGCCGCGACCGGAGAAATCGGCGTCGTCGAAGACCGCCGGTGTGTCGCTGGTGGGCCCCTGGCCAGCCATGAATCATCTCCTTCTGCCCCGGTATCCCGGGCGCGTCGGGCTCAACCATGGCACAGCAATCCCACGCTGGGCAGCGAATTCGGCAACCTCCGCCGCGCACCGGGGGTGCGCCCGATCAGGCCGGCGGGCCGGCGGTGAGTTGCAGTTCGGCGAAGATGTCCCGCAATCGGCCCGAGTCCATCCCGGCCAACGAGGCGATATGCCGTCGACGTGGGCTGACCGGCACCAGAACGTCGTTGGGCACCACCAGCACCGGACAACCGGCGGCCTCGGCCGATGCGGTGCCGGTGGCCGAGTCCTCCACAGCCAGGCAGTGCGCCGGATCCAGTCCCAGCAACTCAGCCGCCTGCCGGTAGGGATCCGGCGCCGGTTTGCCGCGCGGGACCTCGTCCCCGCACACACTGGTCGCGAAGTAGTGCCTGCCGATACTGTTCAGCGCTCGTTCGGTCAACCCGCGCCGGGTGTTGGTCACCAGAGCCATCGGAACGCCGGCCGCGGCTAGGTCGTCCAGCAGATCGCGGGCACCGTCGCACCAGGGCAATCCGGCGTCGAAGAGGTCTCCGGTGATGTCGTGTAACCAGTCCGCGGTGCCTGCCATATCGGCCGGGTCAGGATCGAGCCCCAGGTCGGCGTAGACGATGCGGATGACGTTCTCGGCCGACCCGCCGACCGTGGATGCCCGGACCTCCGGCGTCATCGCCGCGCCGAACTTGACGTAGAGCTGCTGCATGGCGATGTCCCACAGCTTCTCCGAATCCACCAGCGTGCCATCCATGTCGAACAGCACCGCCCTCATGCGGAGCATGATACGAGCTGTTGGTCGGCGCCGACGGTATCGGGCAGCTCGACGACTCCGACACCGTCGTCGGGCAACGCGCTGCAGTGCCGTCGCCGACCGCAATTCAGGTGGCGATGTGCTTCGTTTCCGAATAATCCGCCGGTGGTCGCGACGGCTCAAAGGGGTGACATCACCACCAGTCGGCGCGTTCCCCGGTGGTTCCGAGGTAGGGCGGCAGGTGCGGTGACGTGCGGTGGTGGTGTGTTCGGCGGGCGGGCCAGGGCCGCTGCGGCCAGCGCCCGGCCGTCTCTGCAGGTAATGATCAGCTCGTGGGCGCGCCCGGCCACGGTGATACCGCCGCGGTGATGAAGCCGGTGATGTCATATCCGTCGCCGGCACCCGGTTGACCCGCGAATCCACGAGGGTGTTCACATTTGTCTCCGGCAACCGGTTCGGGACGTCAATCCTCCGGGTTGTAGCCGAGGTTGGGCGCGAGCCAGCGCTCGGCTTCGACCAGGGTCCAGCTCTTGCGTCTCGCGTAGTCGGCGACCTGATCCTGGGCTAGCCGGCCAACCACGAAGTACTGCGATTGCGGATGGGAGAAGTACCAGCCGCTGACGGCGGCACCCGGCCACATCGCCATCGACTCGGTCAGCTCGATGCCCGTCCGCTCCGTGACGTCCAACAGCTCGAAGAGCGTTGCCTTCTCGGTATGTTCCGGGCAGGCCGGGTATCCGGGGGCAGGGCGGATTCCGACGTACTTCTCACCGATGAGAGCTTCGTTGTCCAACTCCTCCTCGGGCTGGAATCCCCAGAATTCCATGCGGACCCGTTGGTGCATCCGTTCGGCGAACGCCTCTGCCAGCCGGTCGGCGAGCGACTCCAGCAGGATCGCGCTGTAGTCGTCGTGGGCCGCTTTGAACTCGTCGATCTTGGCTCCGCTACCCAGACCCGCGGTGACCGCGAAGGCGCCGACATAGTCGGTGATCCCGGTTTCTTTGGGCGCGATGTAGTCGCTGAGGCTCCGGTTGGGGATGCCGGACCGGTGCTCGCCCTGCTGGCGCAGGTTGTGCAACGTGGTCAGCACCTTGGTGCGGGTCTCGTCGGTGTAGATCTCGACGTCCTCGACACCGGAGCCGACGGCGTTAGCCGGAAAGAACCCGATCACCCCGTTGGCGGTCAGCCACTTCTCCTTGATCAGGGTGTCGAGCATCCCCTGGGCATCGTCATAGAGCTTGCGGGCAGTCTCGCCCGCCACCGGGCTGTTGAGGATGTCGGGAAATCGCCCCTTCATCTCCCAGGCATTGAAGAACGGTTGCCAGTCGATGTATTCGCGCAGCTCGGCAAGGTCATAGTCCTGAAATTCCCGTACCCCCACACCCTGGGCAGGTACCGGCGGCGTGTAGCCGGCCCACTCGATCGGTGTTCGGTTCGCGCGGGCCTTCTCCAGAGTCAACATCGGCCGCTCGCTCTTCTGGGCGTGTCGCTCACGCAGGGAGGCGTAGTCCTTTTCGGTGGCCTCCAGCAGGGCTGGGCGCTGCTTGTCGTCGAGCAGTGCGGCAGCGACCGGTACCGAGCGGGAGGCGTCCTTGACCCAGACAACTGGACCGGAACGGCGCGGCGATATCTTCACGGCGGTGTGGGCGCGCGAGGTGGTCGCGCCACCGATGAGCAGCGGGATCTGCAGACCCTGGCGTTCCATTTCGACGGCGACGGTGACCATCTCGTCCAGAGAGGGGGTGATCAGACCGGACAGTCCGATGATGTCAGCGTTGTGCTCCCGCGCCGCGTCCAGGATCTTGTTCGCCGGCACCATCACACCGAGGTCGATCACGGTGTAGTTGTTGCACTGCAGGACGACGCCGACGATGTTCTTGCCGATATCGTGCACGTCGCCCTTGACGGTCGCCATGATGATGGTGCCGTTGGTGTCCTCGGTGTCGGACACCCCGACTCCGCCGTTCTCGGCCTTCTCCGCCTCGATATAGGGCAAAAGGTAGGCGACGGCCTTCTTCATCACCCGGGCTGACTTCACCACCTGGGGCAGGAACATCTTGCCGGCGCCGAACAGGTCACCGACGACGTTCATACCGTCCATCAGCGGGCCCTCGATCACCTCGATCGGGCGACCTTCTGCGGCGGCGATCTCGGCCCGCAGTTCCTCGGTGTCGGTCTCGACGTCGGCGTCGATCCCCTTGACCAGGGCGTGGGTGATCCGCTCGCGCACCGGAAGGCTGCGCCATTGGGCCGCTGCCGGGTCCATATCCCCCTGGGCGCCTGACTGGTTGAACCGCTCGGCGATCTCCAGGAGCCGCTCGGCCGCATCCTCGCGACGGTTCAGGACGACGTCGGTGATCCGCTCCCGCAACTCAGGGTCGATCGAGTCATACGGAACCAGCGCCCCGGCATTGACGATGCCCATGTCCAGGCCCGCCTTGATGGCGTGGAACAGGAACACCGCGTGGATAGCCTCGCGGACGGGGTTGTTGCCGCGGAAGGAGAACGAGACATTCGAGATGCCGCCGGAGATGTGCACCCCGGGCAGGTTCTCCTTGATCCAGGCGCACGCCTCGATGAAGTCGATCCCGTAGCTCGCGTGCTCCTCGATTCCGGTGGCCAGCGCAAAGCAGTTCGGGTCGAAGACGATGTCCTCGGCGGGGAAGTCGACGTCCTCGGTCAGGATCCGGTAGGCGCGCCCGCAGATCTCCTTGCGGCGCTCGAGGTTGTCGGCCTGACCCTGCTCGTCGAAGGCCATTACGACGACGGCGGCGCCAAACTTACGGCACAGCCGGGCCTCCCGGATGAACTTCTCCTCGCCCTCCTTCAGGGAAATCGAGTTGACGATCGGCTTGCCCTGCACGTTCTTCAGACCGGCTTCAATGACCTCCCACTTGGAGGAGTCGATCATCACCGGGACGCGGCTGATGTCGGGTTCCGCGGCAACCAGTTTGGTGAACCGGTCCATCGCGGCGACGCCGTCGATCATGCCCTCGTCCATATTGATGTCGATGACCTGCGCGCCGACCTCGACCTGCTGCAGGGCCACCGACAGCGCGGTGTCGTAATCCCCGGCCTTGATCAGATTTCGGAATCGGGCGGAGCCGGTGATGTTGGTGCGCTCGCCGATGTTGACGAACAGCGAGTCCGCGGTGATGTTGAGCGGCTCCAGACCCGAGAGCCGGGTGGCGACGGAAATGCGCGGCACTTCCCTCGGTCGCACGCCCTCGACGACCCGGGCGATCTCGGCGATATGCGGTGGCGCTGTTCCACAGCAGCCACCTACCAGGTTGACCAGGCCGGCCTCGGCGAACTCGGCGAGGTAGCCGGCCTGATGTTCCGGGGACTCCTCGTACTCGCCGAAAGCATTGGGCAGGCCGGCATTCGGGTAGCAGGAGACGAAGGTGTCTGCGATCCGGGACATCTCGGCGATATAAGGCCGCATCTCCGGCGCGCCCAGGGCACAGTTGAGGCCCACCGCGATCGGCTTCGCGTGCCTGATCGAGTTCCAGAACGCCTCGGTGACCTGACCGGACAAGGTCCGTCCGGACGCGTCGGTGATCGTGCCCGAGATGATCACCGGCCACCGACGCTGGCGTTGTTCGAACAGGGTCTCGACGGCGAATACCGCGGCCTTGGCGTTCAGCGAATCGAAGATCGTTTCGATGATGATCAGGTCGGCCCCACCGTCGACGAGGCCGTTGGCCGCCTCGAGATAGGCGGTGACCAACTGGTCATAGGAAACGTTGCGGGCTCCCGGATCGTTGACGTCCGGTGAGATCGACGCGGTTCGCGTCGTCGGCCCGAGCGCCCCGGCGACATATCGGGGCTTCGCGGGCGTGCTGAACTCGTCGCAGGCCTGACGCGCCAATGCGGCACCCGCGTAGTTCAGCTCGTAGCTCAGTTCCGCCATGCCGTAGTCGGAGAGCGAGACTGCATTCGAATTGAAGGTGTTGGTCTCCAGGATGTCCGCCCCAGCCTCGAGGTATTCGCGATGAATTCCCTCGATGATCTGCGGCTGGGTAAGGGTGAGCAGGTCATTGTTACCGACAAGATCGCTTGCCCAGTCCTTGAACCGTTCACCTCGGTAGCCGGCCTCGTCCGGCCGATCCCGCTGGATCGCCGTACCCATCGCACCGTCGATCACCATGATCCGTCGGCCCAGGGTTGCCGTCAGTCCGTTGGTGCAATCGGGACGGATGTTCGGAACAAAGGTTTCAGCAGCCCCAGCGGCCTGAGCGGTTTGGACGTCAGCGCTCACACACATTCCTTCCCTGCGGAAGGCGTCCTTAACTCCGCCGAGCGTGGCGGATACCGGCATGTAGCCAGCACCGTTGCAACGCCTCTCGACCATGCGAGTCTACGTCCTCAACCGATCAGCGAGCGAAAGCGGTCCCCCGGAGCCGACAGCCGCTCTGATGCGGCTCGCCGTCCGGCGAGCAGGGCTTAGGCTGGAGCCGTGACGGCGTGGAACTTCAACGGTACCCAGGGCCCCAACCTGCCTGAGCTCCAGAAGACCGTCGTCGTAGCCGCCTTCGAGGGCTGGAACGACGCCGGCGATGCCGCCAGCGACGCGCTGGAGCACCTCGACGCCATCTGGGAGGCCCAGCCGATCATCGAGATCGACGACGAGTCCTATTACGACTATCAGGTGAACCGTCCGGTGATCCGGCAGGTCGACGGCGTCACCCGAGAACTGGTCTGGCCATCGATGCAGATCTCGCACTGCCGACCGCCCGGTTGTGAGCGCGATATCGTGTTGATGCACGGGGTGGAACCCAATATGCGGTGGCGCAGTTTCTGCGCGGAACTGTTGTCGATAGCGGACAAACTGAACGTCGACACCGTGGTGATCCTCGGCGCGCTGCTGGCCGACACCCCCCACACCCGCCCCGTCCCGGTGTCCGGTGCGGCCTACTCCCCCGAGTCGGCGAAATTCTTCGGCCTGCAGGAATCCCGCTACGAGGGGCCCACCGGTATCGCCGGGGTGTTCCAGGACGCCTGCGTGGCGGCCGGCATCCCGGCTGTGACCTTCTGGGCGGCGGTGCCGCACTACGTCTCCCAGCCCCCCAACCCGAAGGCCACCGTAGCGCTGCTGCGTCGGGTCGAGGACGCCCTCGACGTCGAAGTCCCACTTGCCGACCTGCCGGTGCAGGCCGAGGAGTGGGAACTCGCGGTCACCGAAATGACGGCCGACGATGAGGAGATCGCCGATTACGTGGCCAGTTTGGAGGCCCGTGGCGATGCAGAAATCGACGTCAACGAGGCATTGTCGAAGGTGGATGGTGACACGCTGGCAGCCGAATTCGAGCGCTATCTGCGGCGCCGGGGCCGCTAGATCCGATAGTCCGCCGACCGGTTGGTCGGCCTGCGCTACCGTGCTGTCATGAGACTGGCACTGAACGAAGCCGACTCCGCCTTCCGTGACGAGTTACGCGTGTTCTTCACCACCCAGATCCCCACTGAGATTCTGGAGCGCGCGCGCAACGACGCGCTCAGATATCCCGAGGACATGGTCACCACCCAGCAGATCCTCAACAAGGCTGGTCTGGCGGTACCGAACTGGCCGGTCGAGTGGGGCGGGAAGGACTGGACGCCGCTCCAGCATCAGATCTGGGCCGACGAGATGCGGCTCGCCGGGGTGCCGGAACCGCTTGCCTTCAACGCCGGCATGGTGGGCCCGGTGATCGCGCAGTTCGGTTCGCAAGAACTCAAGGAGAAGTTCCTGCCGGCCACTGCGAATCTCGACATCTGGTGGTGCCAGGGATTTTCCGAGCCGGAGGCCGGCTCGGATCTGGCATCGTTGCGCACCACCGCCGTGCGTGACGGCGACCACTATGTCATCAACGGCCAGAAGACCTGGACCACGCTGGGGCAATATGCCGACTGGATTTTCGTCCTGGCCCGCACCGATCCGGATGCCCCCAAGAAACAGGCGGGTATCTCGTTTCTCCTGCTGGAGATGTCCACGCCGGGTATCACCCTGCGCCCGATCAAGTTGATCGATGGCAGCTACGAGGTGAACGAGGTGTTCTTCGAAGATGTCCGGGTTCCAGCCGACCAACTCGTCGGCGAGGAGAATGCGGGCTGGAGCTACGCCAAGTTCCTGCTATCCAACGAGCGCAGTGGGATCGCGCGGGTCGGCATATCTAAAGCCTGGTTGGCCGACGTCAAGGAGCGCGCGGCCAAGACTCCGGTCGGCCCCTCCGGCCAGGGCGGCACCCTGCTGGAAGATCCGCTTTTTGCCGCCCGGGTGGCCGAGATCGAAAGTGAGCTGTTGGCTCTCGAACTGACTCAACTGCGGGTCAGCGGCGATGAGGGCACCGGCAAGCCCAACCCAGCCTCGTCGATCCTGAAACTGCGCGGCAGCGAGTTGCAGCAGGCGGTCACCGAGTTGTTGGTCGAGGTGGCCGGGCCGGACGGTCTGCCGTCCGGGGCACCCGATGCGGTCGACTCACCGGCCTGGGCGCAGCACGCCGCGCCGAAGTACCTCAACTACCGTAAGACCTCGATCTACGGCGGTAGCAACGAGATTCAGCGCACCATCATCTCTTCGACGATCCTGGGATTGTGAGTCGGCCATGAACTTCGACCTGACCGAAGAGCAGCAAATGCTCGCCGACACCGCGCGGGAGGTGTTGTCACGCAGTTATGACACCGAGAGCCGCAACACGGTCATCGATTCCGATCTCGGCTGGAGCCGTGATGTGTGGAGCCAGCTTGCTGAGATCGGCATCCTGGGCCTCGGCTTCGAGCCCGAGGAGTCCGGTCCGACCGAGGTGATGGTGGTGATGACCGAGATCGGCCGGCGACTGGCGCCCGAACCGGTGGCGGCAGGCGCGCTCATACCGGGTGCGGTGATCGCCGCCCACGGCACCCCCGAACAGCGCGCCCTACTCGACGGGGTGGCATCCGGCGAGCGACTGCTGGCTTTCGCCAACACCGAACCGGGACGACGTGGTGCGGCCGAACTGTCCACCCATGCCACCCGCCACGGTGATACCTGGACGCTGAATGGGCGCAAGAACCCGGTGCTGGCCGGCGACGGCGCCGACGTGCTCGTAGTCAGCGCCGCACTTCCCGGCGGCGGGGCGGGCCTGTTCCTGGTTGATGGCGACGCCGTCACCCGCCACCCGTTCCGGACCTTCGACGGCCAGCGCGGAGCCGATGTGGAATTCCGCGATGCCCCCGCCCAACCGCTGGGCGCGGGAGGGGACGCCACGGCCGCCATCGCATCCGCTGTGATCCGATTCCAGTCGGCGTTGTGCGCCGAGGCGGTCGGCGCGATGGACGAGTCGCTACGGCTGACGACGGACTATCTGAAAGCCCGTAAGCAATTCGGCGTCCCGCTCAAGACTTTCCAGACCCTCACGCAGCGGGCCGCCGATATGTACGTCTCGCTGGAATTGGCCCGCAGTATGAGCCTCTACGCCGCGGTGTGCGTGGCCGATGGGCGGTTCGACCCGATGGTGGCCGCCCGGTCCAAGCTTCAAATCGGCCGGTCGGGACGCCACATCGCGCAGGAGTCCATCCAGCTGCACGGTGGCATCGGGGTGACCGCCGAGTACCCGATCGCTCACTATGCCGCCCGGCTCACGGCCATCGAGCAGACCTTCGGCTCGTCGACCGACCAGCTGCGTTACCTCAGCGGGCAGGTCGGCGGCTACGGTGTCGCCGCCCTGTAGAGCGGCCGTGATCAACTGACTTTGACCAGCTTCGGCGGCTGCCAGGTCCCGTCGAGTGCCTCCGCCCGGGGCCAGTACAGCCGGATGAAGACGGTGAACGGTCCGGGCGGAGCAGGCAGCCAGTTCGACGTCTTGTCGGATTCCGGCGGGCTGTTCTGGACGTAGATGGTGAGGCTGCCGTCGGGGTTGGTGGCCAGATCCGGCAGCATCGGCGAATTGATGACATACCGGTCGATCGGATTGTCCACCAGCAGTGACTCCGGCAGTTTGTACACCGTCACCGACCAGAACGCGTCGACCGGCGGCAACTGACCGGCCGGGAAGGTCAGGGTGTACTTGTCGGTGCCGGTCAGCGGCGCGCCGTCGGAGTCGGTGGACAGCACCGGATACATGGCCTCGGCGTTGGAGTTCGCATAGATGCCGATCACCGCTCCGGCCATCCGATACAGGTAATTGCCGTCGAGCTCTTCTTTCGTCCCGAAAAGCCGGCCAGATGTGACCCGACCGGTGTCGATCTGATCCTTCTTGAAAGCGGTGAACTCCGCCCAGGCAGCCGCCATCCCGGCTTTGAAAGCCTCCTGCATCTCCGGGCTGAGGGCCTCGGAGTTGAAGGTGCGGTCACCGGTCAGCCCGATCGAGCTGAACCGGGCACGGATGTCTCTCTCCGACTCCAACGTGGGGGCGAACCTCAACAGGAAATCGAGCAGATCGAAGAACTGCAGCGAGGTCTTCTGGTCCTCCGCCGTCAGCGGCATCGGCCAATCGATCGCGGGAGCGGCAGGCGGGGCATCGGTCTTGTCGAAGCTCGACAGGGGCTCGGCCTGAAAGCCGGCCTGGATCCTCTCCACGTTCTGCAGGTCGTCCGGCCCGAACAACTGGGTACGGTAGGCGACCAGCACGAAGTCGGTGTCGGCCTTGATCACCTCGGTGATTCCCGACGGCTTCTCTCCCGTCCAGTCCGGACCTGCCAGTAGGAATACACCGCCGTCATTGCCGGTGGTCCGGCTGCCCACATAGGCGAAGTTGGCGGTGTAGCCGTCGATGAACTGCAGCGAGTAGTAACGGTCCCCGTCGATCGGCGGCACGAACAGCACCAGTGGCTCGGCCCGCAGATCCGCGCCGAGCATCGAGTACGGGGTATCGGAGTTCGGCGTCTGGACCGTGGTGTCTTCAGGCGTGAAAACCCTTGCTGCGCTGTGGACTTCATTCCACGGACCCTTGTACTCGGTGCTGCTCGGGTCGATGAAATAGGAGTACTGGATTCGGTAGCTGTCAACCATCGGGAACCCGTAGATGTAGGCCTCCTTGGCGATGGCCCGGGTCTGATCCGGGGTGAGGGGACCGTCCGGCGCCGGCGAGGACGACTCGGATTCGGTTTTCGCGGCCCGCTGCCCGCTGCCGCAACCGGCCAGTGCCGCGACAAGCACCGCGCCGAGGAGTCCGATCCAGATCTTCAAGACGCTCCCATTCATCGGTTACCTGATTCCCAGCAGCGCATCGGCCGCGGTCGCCACCGTCTCGGGGGCCGCACTGTCGCGACCGCCGTACTCCAGCGCATCGGTTACCCAGCCATCAAAGGCAGCAAGGACTTTCGGAGTGTCGAGGTCGTCAGCGAGGTAGCGCCGGACACGTCTGATCAGGTCACCGGCGTCGGGCCCGGTGGCCAGGCTGGTTGCGGCACGCCACCGCCGCAGTCGTTCGTTCGCCTCGGCAAGCACCGCGTCGCTCCAGAACCGATCGCTGCGGTAGTGCCCGGCGAGCAGCCCCAGCCGGATGGCTGCAGGATCCGTGCCGGCGGCCCGTAAGTGTGAGACCAGGACCAGATTGCCGCGACTCTTCGACATCTTGTGCCCCTCCCAGCCGATCATCCCGGCGTGGGCATAATGCCTGGCGAATCGTCGCTCGCCGGTGGCGCATTCTGCGTGTGCTGCGGAAAACTCGTGGTGCGGGAAGATCAGATCGCTGCCGCCACCCTGGACGTCGAATCCGAAGCCGACGCGGCTCAACGCGATTGCGGCACATTCGACGTGCCAGCCCGGCCGGCCGGGTCCGAAGGGCGAAGGCCAGCTGGGTTCGTCCGGTCGTTCCGCGCGCCACAGCAGTGCGTCCAGCGCATCGGCCTTGCCGGTCCGCTCCGGGTCTCCGCCGCGTTCGGCGAACAGCCGCATCATGGTGTCGTGGTCGTAGTTGGACTCGTAGCCGAATTGGGTTGTCGCATCGGCCCGGAAGTAGATGTCGGGGTGCTCCGGATCTTCGACGGTGTAGGCCGCGCCAGTGGCCAGCAGCTTCTCGACGAGTTCGATCACCTCGTCGATGGACTCGGTTGCGCCGATGTAGTCCTGCGGGGGCAAGACCCGCAGCGCGGACATATCCTCGCGGAAGAGCTGGGTCTCCCGGGCGCCCAGATCGCGCCAGTCCACGCCGTCGCGGGCGGCCCGCTCGAACAGCGGGTCGTCAACATCGGTGACGTTCTGCACGTAGTGCACCCGATGTCCGTTGTCCCGCCACACCCGGTGAACCAGGTCGAAGGCCAGATATGTGGCGGCATGCCCCAGGTGGGTGGCGTCGTAGGGGGTGATTCCGCAGACGTACATGGTGGCCGTCTCAGCCGGCGCGGTCGGCCGCACCTGCCGGTCGGCGGTGTCATAGAGCCGGAGCTGCGGCCCGCGTCCGGGCAACTCGGGAATGTCGACGCCGCGCCAGGCCTGCACGTCAGCTCGCCAACCACATGGCGTCAAGCAACAATCCCGCCACCTCTTGCCGGCACATCAGCAGATCAGGGAGGTAGGGGTCGGGCCGGTTGTAGCGCAGCGGGGAGCCGTCGAGGCGGGTGGCGTGCAGCCCCGCGGCCTGCAGCACGCCGGCCGGTGCAGCCGAGTCCCACTCCCACTGCCCTCCGGCATGGATATACGCGTCGGCGTCGCCGCGAACGACTGCCATCGCCTTGGCGCCTGCCGAGCCGATGCGGATGAACTCGATGTCGAGCCGGTCCCGCAACAGCCACAGCACCGCCGGCGGCCGGTTGGAGCTGGCCGTGATCCGGATCGGTCCGCTGGGCCCGGGCGGAGGAGCGCTCACCGTGTCGCTGCGATGCACCTCGCCAAGAGCGGGCAGCGCCACCGCGGCGGCGGTGATAGAGCCGTCGCCGCCGGACGTGCGCTGCCAGAGCGCCACATGCACCGCCCAGTCCGCTCGGTGCGGCATCGAGTACTCTCGGGTGCCGTCGAGCGGGTCGATGATCCACACCCGGTCAGCGTGCAATCGTTTGAGGTCGTCGTCGGCCTCCTCGGAGAGAACCGCATCCGCCGGACGCTCGGCACCCAGCCGGCGCAGCAGCAACGCGTTGGCCCGGATATCACCGGCGTCACCCAGCGCCGGCGGGAAATCATGCCCGACCTCGGTACGCACCGCGAGCAGAAGTCGTCCGGCCTCCTGCGCCAGATCGGCCGCCAGCTCGGCGTCGGTGAGACTCATCCCGTCAGTATCACCGAATCAGCGTCGAGGCCGCTCAGTGCCCCTCGGCATTGGAGTAGATTCGCCGCTATGCGAGTTGCGCCGGGGGCTGTGGCGGCGGTCGTCGTCACTCTGGTTGGGGTCGGCTGCGGCTCGGCTGCGGCGTCGGATCCGCTGACCGGGACCACGTGGCGTTTGGTCAACATCGAGTCGATGGCACCGGCCGAGCAGCCCGACACCACCATCGACGACCCGTCTCGCTACACCGTGACCTTCGGCGACGACGGTCAGGCGACCTTCCAGGTCGACTGCAACCGCGGTAGCGCCGGCTGGGAGTCCACCGCCGCGGCGCCCGACTCGGGCACCCTGACATTCGGACCGATCGCACTGACCCGGATGATGTGCCCGCAGCCATCGGACGACAGCCGGGTCGCCGCGGCACTCGGCGGTGTCCGGACCTACCTGCTCTCCGGGGGGCAGCTACACCTCTCGCTGCTGGCCGACAGCGGGATCATGCACTGGGAGCAGCAGCGCTAGCTGAGACGCCGACATCAGCGGGGTTTGGCCTTCCGCTTCTCCCGCACCCGGACGTTGATCCGGATCGGTGAACCCTCGAACCCGAAGGTCTCTCGCAATCGGCGTTCCAGAAACCTCCGGTAGCCCGCTTCCAGGAACCCGGTGCTGAACAGCACGAAGGTCGGCGGCCGGGCGGCCGCCTGAGTGGCGAATAGGATTCGCGGCTGTTTTCCCCCGCGCACCGGTGGCGGTGTCGCGGCGATGATCTCCTTGAGCCAGTTGTTCAACTGCCCGGTTGAGATCCGGGTATCCCACGAACCAAGCGCGGTTTCCATGGCGGGCACCAGTTTCTGCACCGCTCGACCTGTCCGGGCCGAGATGTTGACCCGCGGCGCCCACTGCAGTTGGGCCAGTTGCAGGTCGATCTCGCGGTCGAGCAGAAATCGGCGGTCCTCGTCGACCAGATCCCACTTGTTGAAGGCCAGCACCAGAGCGCGGCCGGCCTCGATCACCATGGACAGCACCCGCTGGTCCTGCTCGGTGATCGGTTCGGATCCATCGATCAGCACGATCACCACCTCGGCGGCGTCGATGGCGCTGCGGGTACGCACCGACGCATAGAATTCATGGCCGCTGGCCTGGCCTACTCTGCGACGGAGACCGGCGGTGTCGATGAAGCGCCACATCCGGCCATCGAGTTCGATCAGCGAGTCCACCGGGTCGACGGTCGTGCCGGCCTGATCGTGCACCACCGAACGCTGGGCACCGGCCAATCGGTTCAGCAGCGAACTCTTACCGACGTTCGGTTTACCCACCAGTGCGACCCGCCGCGGGCCCCGGCCCGTCGATTCGGCCGCCGACACAGTCGGTAACGCTGCAACCACATCGTCGAGGAGATCCGCCACGCCCCGTCCGTGCATCGCGCTGATCGGATGTGGCTCTCCCAACCCCAGTGACCACAGAGCCGCCGCATCGGCCTCACCCTTCTCGTTGTCCACCTTGTTGGCCGCCAGGAACACCGGTTTGCCTGAGCGGCGCAGACTCCTCGAGGCCGCCTCATCACCGGCGGTGGCTCCGACGAGGCCGTCGACTACCAGGATCACCGCGTCGGCGGTCCGCATCGCCACGGCAGCCTGTTCGGCGACGAGCTGCTGCAGCCCCTTCGCGTCGGGTTCCCAGCCGCCGGTGTCCTGGACGACGAAACGCCGGCCGGTCCATGAGGCGTCGTAGGACACCCGGTCCCGGGTGACACCGGGCAGATCCTGCACGACCGCCTCCCGTCGCCCGAGGATTCGGTTGACCAGGGTCGACTTACCGACATTGGGCCGGCCGACCACGGCTACCACCGGTGGCGGACCGCTTCGCTCCGAGGCGTCCTCGGCCTGCTGCTCTCCGGTTAGTTCCCAGTCGCTCTCGTCGGACCAGGTGCCGTCCCCGTTCATCGCACCGCCTTCGTTCGCTGTTCGACGAGATCGTGCAGACGGCCGATGACCTCGGCCTGGGTCATATCGCTGGTATCGATGATCAGGGCATCATCGGCGGGCCTCAGCGGCGACACCGCCCGGGTCGAGTCCAGATGATCCCGACGACGAACATCGGCCAGCACGGTCTGGAAGTCATCACCCTGACCCACGGAGATGTTCTGGTCGTTTCGGCGCCGGGCCCGCGTCTCCGCCGTGGCGGTGAGGAAGATCTTCACATCGGCCTCCGGCAGCACCACGGTGCCGATATCGCGTCCCTCGACCACCACGCTGGTGGGCCCACCGGCCAGTTCACGTTGCAGCGCCACCAGGTGTGCGCGTACCGCGGGCACCGCCGAGACCGCTGACACGGCCCTGGTCACCTCGTCGCTGCGAATGTGTGCCGTCACGTCCTCACCGTCGAGATATGCGTACTCGACATCCGGGTCGAAACTGACCGAGACCGGCACCTCGGATGCCGCGGTGACGGATTCGGGGTCATCCAAATCAACTCCCGCGCGCAACATCGCCAGAGTCACGATCCGATACATCGCACCGGTATCGAGGTAACGCGCGCCCAGCGCCCGCGCTAAACCCCTTGACACTGAGGACTTTCCGGTTCCCGCCGGCCCGTCGATTGCGATCGTCACGCTGTTGGCCGCTATCTTGTTCACCGGCCAACAGCCTGATACAGCTCGCCGACCTCTTTACGGGTCAGCTTCCGAATGCTGCCCGGCCGCTGCTCTCCCAGTGCCACCGAACCGATATCAGTACGTACCAGGGCCTGCACCGGGAAACCGACGGCCGCCAGTAATCGCCGCACTATCCGTTTGCGACCCTCGTGCAGTGTCACCCGGAGCAGGGTCTTGCCCGGAACGGCGTCAACCACGGCGAAATCGTCCACTTTCACCGGTCCGTCGTCTAAATCGATCCCGGCCCGCAAGGTTTTGCCCAGGCCGCGAGGCACCGATCCGGCGACGGTTGCCAGATAGGTCTTGGGCACCTCAAAGGACGGGTGCATCAACCGATGCGCCAGGTCGCCGTCGTTGGTGAGCAGCAACAGCCCCTCGGTGTCGGCATCGAGCCGGCCGACATGAAAGAGCTTCTTGTTACCCCGCACCCGATGCTCGACCAGATCCCCGATACAAGGCCGGCCCCGGTCATCAGACATCGTCGAATGCACACCCAGCGGTTTATTCACCGCCAGATAGACCATGGAGTCGTCGACGACGACCCGGGCGCCGTCAACCCGGATCTCGGCGGTTTCGGGATCGACACGGGTACCCAGTTCGGACACCACCCGGCCGTCCACCTCGACCCGGCCGTCGGTGATCATCCGCTCGGCCACCCGCCGGGAGGCGATCCCGGCCTGCGAGAGCACCTTCTGCAGACGGATACCTTCCGCGGCGTGCCCCCGCTCGCGGTCGGGCTCAGACATCGGTGTCGACATTGATCGGAGCGGGGCCGGCAGATCGGGACGGTCCGGCCAACTTGGCGAAACGCGGCTCGTTGTCGAGGCTGTCGCTGAGGTCGTCGATCAGGTCGACATCGGGCAGCAATGGTGCGATATCCGGCAGTTCGGTCAGTGCCGATAATCCGAGCCGCTCCAGGAAAAGCTCCGTGGTGGAAAATGCGGTAGCGCCGGAGTCCGGGTCGGTTCCGCACTCGGTGATCAGTCCGCGCGCAACCAACGTCCGGATGACCGCGTCGACATTGACCCCGCGGACGGCACTGACCCTCGCCCGTGTCACCGGCTGACGGTAGGCCACCACCGCGAGCGTCTCGAGTGCGGCACGGGTCAGCTTCGTCCGGGTGCCGTCGAGCAGCAGCCGCTCGACATAGGGGGCGAACCGGGCCCGGGTGTACATCCGCCAGCCGCCCCCGGCCTCACGCAGGTCGATACCGCTGTCCCGGTCCGTCAGCTGCCCGGCCAGGCTTTGCAGCGCCTCGGTGACCCGGTGCACCGGCTGCTCGGTCGCCGAGGCCAGTGCCTCGACGCTCACCGGAGAGTCGGCAACCAGCAGCAAAGCCTCCAGCACCCGGGCTAGTTCCTCGCCGTCGGGCCCCAGATCCGGGATCTCCCCGGTCACTTTGTCCTCGGTCACGGTGTGCTCGGTCACGGTTGAACCTGCTCCTCCCACTCGGCTCTTACCAGTTCTTCGTTCACCATGCGGTTTCCGGTCCACGAAATCTGCAGTACACCAAGCGGTTCGGATTGCTCGAATACTACCGTTCGGGCCCGATAGAGCTCGAGCAGCGCCAAGAACCGCCCGACGATCAGGATTGGCTCCGAGCAGTCGGCGACCAGATCCGAAAATGACGACCACTGCCCGACGCCGCGGCCCTGCAGAACCTCCAACATCCGCTCGGCCTGCTCCGGCACCGACACCCGTGCGGCGTGCAGGTGGTCGGTGCCCACCTCAGGTACCGGCCTCGGTGTGAAGACCGCGGCGGCGATCTCGGCGAAATTGTGCGCATCGACGCCGATCATCACCTCCGGCAGCAACTCCGAGAACCGTTCCTCCAGCGCCACCGACCGGGGATAGCTGCGCAGCGCGGCCTGCTCCAGTTCGGCGAATATCTCCGCGACATGTTTGAACGCCCGGTACTGAAGCAGCCGGGCGAACAGCAGATCGCGGACCTCGAGCAGGGCCAGATCTTCGGCGTCCTCCACTTCCCCGGCCGGCAGCAACCGGGCGGCCTTGAGGTCCAGCAGGGTGGCAGCGATCACGAGAAAGGTGGTGGTCTCGTCAAGTTCGAGCTGGGGGCCGACCTCGCGGGTGTAGGCGATGAAATCATCGGTGACCTGATGCAGCGCGACCTCGGTGACATCGAGTCGATGGGCGAAGATTAGTTGCAACAGCAGATCGAACGGGCCCTCGAAGTTGGTCAGCCGGACCCGGAAGCCCTTTTCGCGGCCCGGGTCGGCGCCGTCCTCGGACGCTGGGCGCATGCTCACTTACCGAAGCGGTCGATGACCTCGCGGGCAAGCGCGCGGTATGCCTCGGCACCCGCGGATTTCGGCGCCCAGGTGGTGATCGGTTCGCCAGCGACGCTGGTTTCGGGGAATCGGACGGTCCGGCTGATGACGGTGTCGAAGACCAGGTCACCGAAGCGTTCGATCACCCGAGCCATGACCTCACGGGAGTTGACGGTGCGGCTGTCGAACCTGGTGACCAGAATGCCGCTGATCGTCAGCTTGGGGTTGAGCCGGTCACGTACCTTGTCCACGGTGTCGGTGAGCAACGCCAACCCGCGCAGCGAGAAGAACTCGCATTCGGTGGGAATGAGCACCCCGTCCGAACAGGCCAGCGCGTTGACGGTCAGCAGCCCCAGCGACGGCTGGCAGTCGATGAGAACGTAGTCGTAGCGATCGAGCACCGGGCGCAGTGCGCGGCCCAGGGTCTGTTCCCGGCCTACCTCGTTGACCAGCTGGATCTCGGCTGCCGAAAGGTCGATATTGCTCGGGATGAGGTCCAGCCCCTCCACCCGGGTGGGGATCAGCACCTCCTCGATGTCGACGCGTGGCTCGATCATCAGGTTGTGCACGGTGTTGGCCAGTTCATAGTGCGGCACCCCCAAACCAGCCGACAGTGCGCCTTGCGGGTCCAGGTCCACCAGCAGCACCCGGCGGCCGTACTCGGCCAGTGCCGCCCCCAGGTTGATGGTGGAGGTGGTCTTGCCCACCCCGCCCTTCTGGTTGCACATCGAGATCACCACGGCCGGTCCGTGGCTGGTCAACGGCGCCGGCACCGGGATCGCCCGGCCTGGACGACCGGTGGGCCCGATCTTGGCGTCATCGCGTTCGTCGGTCACGCCTCAACTCCTGAAAGGGCCGCTCGGATGGGAAGAATCGGCGGCGTGGCGAACATCGGCGCAGAGTCTATCGGGGGGCCCGCGCCCGGCGGGCCGGCATGGTCATTAAGGGCTTCGATCGCGCCCCCGGGTCACGCCCTCGGATGTGCTCCCGCCCAGACCTCACGCAGAGCATTGACTGTGACCAGAGTGTAGATCTGTGTCGTCGTGACCGAGGCGTGGCCGAGCAGTTCCTGGACCACCCGAACATCGGCGCCGCCGTCGAGGAGGTGGGTCGCGAACGAGTGCCGAAGGGTGTGCGGGGATACCGCGGCGGTGATTCCAGCCCGCTCGGCGGAGTCCTGCAGCACCTGCCAGGCGCTCTGCCGTGACAATCGACCGCCGCGGGCATTGAGGAAGATCCCCGGGATGCCGCGTCCGCGACGGGCCAGGTCCGGACGCCCCCGAACGAGGTAGGCATCCAGCGCGGCGATGGCCGGCCGGCCGACCGGCACCAGCCGTTGCTTACCGCCTTTGCCGCGCAGCAGCACCGATCGTGCCTTGGTGTCGACATCGTCGACGTCGAGGCCGATCGCTTCGGAGATCCGGGCGCCGCTGGAGTACAGCAGTTCCAACAGTGCGCGGTTTCGCAGCGGCAGTGGGCCGTCGGCGGGCGCATCCCCGCCGGCACCGTCGAGCAGCGCCAGCACCTCATCGAGCGGAAGGCTCTTGGGTAGCCGGCGGTTGGGGGTCGGCGGTTTGACCGCCCGGGCAACATCCAGGTCGATCATGCCCTCGGCGGCGGCGAAACGGTGCAAACCGCGTACCGCGATCAGTGCCCGGGCCGCCGACACCGCCGACAGCGCGGTCGCCCCGGTATCTGGATCGCCGCGGCGCAACGACACGAGGAATTCGCTGACATCGATCTCGGTGGCATCCCGCAGATCGCCGACACCCCGTGCCGTCAAATGATCGACATAGCGCCGCAGATCGCGCCGGTAGGAGCTGATGGTGTTCGCGGCCACCCCGCGCTCGATGGTGAGATGGTCCAGATATCCCTGCACCTGCCCGTCCACCACCGGCCGGACGGCGGCGGAGGGGTCCGCGGAGTCGGCGCGGCATGTGGTCACGATCGATCGCTCCGCGCCGCGAACGCCGACGGCCGGTCGGGCCACGGGGCGTCGATGGAACGAGTCGGTCTGCCGTCGACGACCACTGCGTGGGCGGCCAGCACTCCGGCGGCGGCGGTGGCGTTGACGATATCGCCGGACAGCACCCGGTCGACGGCATCCCGCAAGCCCAGCCAGTGCACCGTGAGGTCGGCTTCCTCATGCTCGGCCTCCGGCCGGCCCACATGCCGCAACCCCCGTGCCAGGTAGACCCGAACTGCTTCATCGCAAAACCCGGGAGAGGAGGCGACGTCGATCAGCACTCGCCAACTCGCGGCAACCAGTCCGGTCTCCTCGCGCAGTTCGCGGGCGGCAGTGGCGGCCGGGTCCTCCCCCGCTTCGTCGAGTAGACCGGCGGGCAACTCCCACAACCGGTGACCCAACGAGTGCCGGTACTGATAGATCATGGCCAACTGTTCCTCGTCGTCGACCGCGGCGACGGCTACCGCACCGAAGTGCTCGACAACCTCGCGGATGGCCGTCTCACCGTCGGGCATCCGGACCTCGTCGGTGCGGAGAGCCAGGATTTTTCCGCGAAAGGCGGTTTCGGTTGAGACGATCTCGAAATGATGGTCAGCCACGGGCATGTTCAGCCAGCGACTGTCTCGCATCGGGTCCGGACGCATCGAGTCCGGACGCATCAGGTTCACTTGGGTTGTCCGACTGCTGGCTGCCGTTCGGGTGCTGCTCAGGCATCTCCACCGGCAGGCGTTCGGCGGCTTTGTAGTCCAGTGCGGCGCCGACGAACGCGACGAACAGGGGATGCGGCCGCGTCGGCCGGCTCTTGAGTTCGGGATGAGCCTGAGTGCCGACCAGAAAAGGGTGCACGTCGGCCGGGTACTCGACGAACTCGACCAGGTGCCCATCCGGCGAGGTCCCGGAGAACCGCAGACCGCTCGCGGCGATCCGGTCCCGGTAAGCGTTATTCACCTCATAACGATGACGATGGCGTTCCGACACGTTCGTGGATTGATACGCCTGCGCTACAACGGATTCCGGCTCGAGCACCGCGGGGTAGGCGCCCAGTCGCATCGTGCCGCCCAAATCGGCCGCACCGGCGACCGCGTCACGCTGATCAGCCATGGTAGAGATCACGGGGTCGGGAGTGGCCGGGTCGAACTCGGCCGAGTTCGCCTCCGTCAGCCCGACCGAACGGGCCGCTTCGATCACGATGCACTGCAGTCCCAGGCAGAGGCCCAGCAGTGGCAGACCACGATGCCGCGCGTAGCGGATGGCACCGATTTTTCCGTCGATCCCGCGGATGCCGAAACCGCCCGGGATGAGCACGGCGTCAACGTCATCGAGCACCGCGGCCGCACCGGCGTCGGATTCACAGTCATCGGAGGGCACCCAGCGCATCTCCACTCTGGCCCGGTGTGCGAACCCGCCGGCGCTGACGGCTTCGGCCACCGACAGGTAGGCGTCGGAGAGGTCTATGTACTTGCCCACCAAAGCGATCCGGACGGTCTCCCGGGGCTCGTGCACGCGGCGCAGCAGATCGTCCCACGTGGTCCAGTCGACATCGCGGAACGCCAGGTTGAGCCGTCGCACCACGTAGGCGTCGAGCTCCTCGCGGTGTAGCACCTTGGGGATGTCATAGATCGACGGCGCGTCCGGGGTGGAGATGACTCCGTCGACGTCGACATCGCACATCAGGGCGATCTTTTCCTTCAGTGGCTCGGGAACGTCCCGATCGCAGCGCAGGATGAGAGCGTCCGGGGTGATGCCGATACTGCGCAACGCCGCCACCGAATGCTGGGTCGGTTTCGTTTTCAGTTCACCGGACGGAGCCAGGTACGGCACCAGCGAGACGTGAAGGAAGAAGCAGTTCTCCCGACCGACCTCGTGACGAACCTGACGGGCAGCTTCCAGGAAGGGCTGTGACTCGATATCGCCGACCGTGCCGCCGACCTCGGTGATGACGACATCCGGTCGCCTTCCAGCCGCGTCGGGCTGCGCCATCGCGGTGATCCGGCGCTTGATCTCGTCGGTGATATGCGGGATCACCTGAACGGTGTCGCCCAGGTACTCACCGCGACGTTCCTTGGCGATGACCGTCGAGTAGACCTGGCCCGTGGTGACATTCGCCGAGCCGGACAGGCTCCGGTCCAGGAACCGCTCATAGTGGCCGACATCGAGGTCGGTCTCGGCGCCGTCCTCGGTGACGAACACCTCCCCGTGCTGAAACGGGTTCATGGTTCCGGGGTCGACATTGAGGTACGGGTCCAGCTTCTGCATGGTGACCTGGAGCCCGCGGGATATCAGCAGCTGCCCGAGGCTGCTGGCGGTCAGGCCCTTGCCGAGCGAGGAGACGACGCCGCCGGTGACGAAGAGATGCTTGGTCGCAGCCTGGGGATGCTTGCGCGATGCGGGCAAGAGCGGCCTCCGTGATGACGGCGCAGGACTTTGTTCTGGCCAGACCAAACAACTCTGAAAGGTCTGGTTGGGGCCTGCCGACCCACGGAAATTCACCCTAACACCGACCCCGCCGAGACGG
>CAZGPT010000014.1:0-32789 GCA_964527015.1 uncultured Mycobacterium sp.
CCACGTCAGTCTCTTGCCACGTCAGTCTCTTGCCCCATGGGGATCCGCCGCCAGCAAGAAGATTAGCGCGAAGCCGTCGGTACATTGCCGCCGGTTGAACGGCAGTCGGCTGGCGGTCGGTCGGCGAGCTTGGCTACGCAGCCAACCACTCAGCCGAACCAGATCTCCGCCAACTCAGTATTCAGCCAACAGTTGCAACCCCGTTCTCGGCAGCCTCCAGCACGAGTTCATCGAACGCATTCCGGGCGCCACTGGACAGCCGCATCAGGAGTTCAGACCCGGCGGACATTTCATCCAGGACGACCGGGGCGAAGAGGTCGCCGCTGCCCTGATCGCGTGGTCGGCATGAGCGATCCTTGCCACGATTGTTAGAACCTGTTCTACTCGATGCCGTGACACCCGGCCAGAGTCCCTCCGCCGCAGCGGAGGCGTCCATTGGTTCGCATCCGCCACCCCTTTCGGCGCCGCTGACCCTGTCGTTCGACTACACCCGTTCGGTCGGGCCGACGCTCGGCGCCTTCTTCACGGCGCTTCGGGACCGCCGGATCGTCGGGGTTCGCGGGTCCGACGGCCGGGTACTGGTGCCGGTGGCCGAATTCGACCCCGTCACCTACGAACCACTGAGCGATATCGTCCCGGTGGCCAGCGCGGGAACGGTGCTGTCGTGGACCTGGCAACCGGAGCCGCTGGAGGGCCAGCCGCTAGATCGGCCGTTCGCCTGGGCTCTGATCAAATTGGACGGCGCCGATACCGCTATCCTGCACGCGGTCGATACCGGAACCGCCGGTGCTGCCAGCCTCAAGACCGGCGACCGCGTGCATGCGCACTGGGCCGACGAGCCAGTCGGGTCGATCACCGACATCGCCTACTTCGTCCCGGGTGGACAGCCCGAGCCGGTCCCGCAGCCGCGCGCCGACCGCGACCCGGTGACCATGCTGATCTCGCCGTCCAGCCTGGAAATCCAACACACCGTCTCGCTGCCGGAGAGCACCTACCTGCGAGGCTTGCAGCAGGGCAAGCTGCTCGGCGCCCGCAGCGGCGACGCCGGCAAGGTGTATTTCCCACCGCGGGAAGCCGATCCGGCCACCGGTCGGGAACTCGACCAATTCGTCGAATTGCCCGATACCGGGATCGTGACGACGTTCGCAATCATCAATATCCCGTTCGCCGGCCAGCGCATCCCCCCGCCTTATGTGGTGGCCTACATCCTTCTCGACGGCGCCGATATCCCGTTCCTGCACCTCGTCACCGAGATCGACGCCGCCGACGTGCGGATGGGCATGCGGGTGCGGGCGGTGTGGAAACCCAACGACGAACTCGGGCTGGGCATCGACAATATCGAGCACTTCCGGCCCACCGGAGAACCGGACGCCGACTACGACACCTACAAGCAGCACCTTTAGCTGGCCACCGAATGAACACCGGCGCGAATAGGGATTTCCAGATATGAGCAGACACGTGGCCGTCGTCGGGTTCGCCCACGCCCCGCACGTCCGGCGCACCCACGGGACGACCAACGGCGTGGAGATGCTGCTGCCGTGTTTTGCCGAGATTTACAGAGAGCTGGGCATCACCCAGCGCGATATCGGCTTCTGGTGTTCGGGATCGTCCGATTATCTTGCCGGGCGGGCTTTTTCGTTCCTCAATGCGATCGATTCCATAGGCGCGGTACCGCCCATTAACGAGTCGCATGTCGAGATGGATGCCGCCTGGGCGCTCTACGAGGCATACATCAAGGTGCTCACCGGTGAGGTCGACACGGCGCTGGTGTACGGGTTCGGCAAGTCCAGCGCGGGCAATCTGCGCCGGGTGCTCGCCCTGCAGACCGACCCCTACACGGTCGCCCCGCTGATGCCCGACGCGGTGTCCATCGCGGGTCTGCAGGCCCGATTGGGACTCGACGCCGGCCGTTGGACCCAGGAGCAGATGGCCCAGGTGGCACTGGACAGCTTCACGGGCGCCCACCGGACCGACTCGGAGCAATCCGCCACCAGCATCGACGAATTGCTGTCACGGCCGTTCTTCGCCGACCCCCTGCATCGACACGACATAGCCCCCATCACCGACGGCGCCTCAGTGGTCGTGATCGCCGCCGACGGCCGGGCTCGCGACTTACGCGACAAACCCGCGTGGATAACGGGGTTCGAGCACCGTATCGAGACCCCGGTTCTCGGTGCGCGCGATCTCACCGCCTCCCCGTCGACGACGGCCTCGGCGAAAGCGGCGACCGGAGGCGACAGGGGTTCCATCGATGTCGCCGAGATCTACGCCCCGTTCACCCACCAGCACCTGATTCTCACCGAGGCGATCGGACTCGGGGCATCGACGGCGATCAACCCCTCCGGCGGCGCACTGGCCGCCAACCCGATGTTCTCAACGGGCCTTGAGCGCATCGGGTTCGCCGCCAGGCGGATCTTCGACGGCTCGGCGCAGCGGGTGCTGGCACACGCCACCAGCGGCCCTGCCCTACAACAGAATCTGGTCGCGGTCATGGACGGGACGAACGCCTGATGAGCGGGAATCTCGCCGCGGTGCTGGGTACCGGGCAGACGAAGTACGTCGCCAAACGGCACGATGTCTCGATGAACGGCCTGGTCCGGGAGGCCATCGACGGGGCGCTCACCGACAGCGGATCAACCTTCGACGATATCGACGCCGTCGTCGTCGGCAAGGCTCCGGATTTCTTCGAGGGCGTGATGATGCCCGAGTTGTTCATGGCCGACGCCATGGGCGCGACCGGCAAGCCGCTGATCCGGGTGCACACCGCCGGTTCGGTGGGCGGTTCAACCGGTGTGGTCGCAGCGGCGCTCGTACAGTCCGGCAAATACCGCCGGGTGCTGGCGGTGGCGTGGGAGAAACAGTCCGAGTCCAATGCCATGTGGGCGCTGTCGGTTCCGGTGCCGTTCACCAAACCGGTGGGCGCCGGCGCCGGCGGATATTTCGCCCCGCACATCCGGGCCTATCTGCGCCGTTCTGGCGCGCCGGCGCACATCGGTGCGATGGTCGCGGTCAAGGACCGGCTCAACGGCGCCAGGAACCCGCTCGCCCATCTGCATCAGCCCGACATCACCCTGGAGAAGGTGATGTCCTCGCCGATGCTGTGGGACCCCATCAGATTCGATGAGACCTGCCCCTCCTCGGACGGTGCGGCGGCGATCGTCATCGGCGACGAGCAGATCGCGGATTACCGCGTGGCGCAGGGTAATCCGGTGGCGTGGATCCACGCCACCGCGCTGCGCACCGAACCCATCGCGTACGCCGGCCGCGATCAGGTCAACCCCCGGGCCGGTCGCGACGCCGCCGCCGCGTTGTGGGCCGACGCCGGTATCGCCAGCCCAATCGATGAGATCGACGTGGCCGAGATCTATGTGCCGTTCTCCTGGTTCGAACCGATGTGGCTGGAGAACCTCGGCTTCGCCGCCGAGGGCGAGGGCTGGAAACTTACCGAGGCCGGCGACACGGCAATCGGCGGCCGCCTGCCGGTTAATCCGTCCGGCGGGGTGCTGTCATCGAATCCGATCGGGGCATCGGGCTTGATTCGCTTCGCCGAAGCGGCGATTCAGGTGATGGGCGGCGCCGGGGACCACCAGGTGCCAGGGGCCCGCAAGGCGCTCGGGCACGCCTACGGCGGCGGTTCGCAGTACTTCTCGATGTGGGTGGTGGGACGCGATAAACCCGGCGGCGGCTAACCGCTAATCAGCCGCACCGAGGCCGGCGATATAACGCTGCGCGAGGTCCCGGTAAGCCTGCGGGTTGGTCTGCACCCACGCCTCCGCGCGAATCCCGGCCAATGCGCTCTTGACCTTTGCTGGCGCACCGGTGACGAGAACCTCGGCAGGGATCTGGGTGCCCCCCACGACCAGCGAGTGCGCCGCGATGAGGCTGCGGGCGCCGATCACGGCCCCGTCCAGGACGGTGCAGTGGTTGGCGATCAGCGCCTCGGCACCGATGTGAGCTCCGTGAACGGTACACATGTGGGCGATAGTGGCCCCGGGCCCGACGTCGACCGGGATTCCGGGCGGGGCATGTAGCACCGAACCATCCTGCACATTGGCGCCCTCCCGGATGACGACCGGAGCGTAATCGGCCCGCAGCACCACGTTGAACCAAACCGACGCGCCCGCCTCCACGGTGACATCTCCCACAAGAACGGCGGTCGGGGCGATAAAGGCGGTGGGATCCACCTTTGGCGATCGGCCCTCGAAGGAGAACATCGGCATCGTCCACATATACCCGATCAGGGCACGCCACGGCAGCTGATTGTTGCGGGACTGGACGGCAAAACTGTAACGTGTTCTAGTTAGAGCATAAGGATCCGGAGGCGCACAATGACCACCGAAATAAAGACCACAGAAATACAATGACCACCGAAATACGGGAGATCGACACCGGGACCCTGCCCGACCGGTACGCCCGAGGCTGGCACTGCCTGGGTCCGGTCACCGAATTCATGGACGGCCGGCCGCACTCTGTCCACGCGTTCGGTACCAAACTGGTCATATTCGCCGATGCGGATGGTCAGCTGAATGTTCTGGACGCCTACTGCCGCCACATGGGCGGTGATCTGTCGCAGGGCAGCATCAAAGGTAACGAGATCGCCTGTCCGTTCCACGATTGGCGCTGGGGCGGGGACGGCCGCTGCAAACTGGTGCCCTACGCCAAACGAACCCCGAAGCTGGCCAAGACCCGTTCTTGGCACACCGATGTCCGGGCCGGATTGTTGTTCGTCTGGTACGACCATGAAGGCAACCCGCCCCAACCCGAGGTGCGCATCCCCGAGATTCCGGAGCAGGCCAGCGCCGAGTGGACCGACTGGAACTGGAACACCATGCTCATCGAGGGTTCCAACTGTCGCGAGATCGTCGACAACGTCACCGATATGGCCCACTTCTATTACATCCACTTCGGGCTGCCGACGTACTTCAAGAACGTCTTCGAAGGCCATATCGCCACCCAGTACCTGCACAATGTCGGCCGTCCCGATATCGGCGGCATGGGTACCGCCTACGGTGAGTCGCATCTGGATTCCGAGGCCAGCTACTTCGGGCCGTCATTCATGATCAACTGGCTGCACAACACCTACGGCGACTTCAAGGCCGAGTCGATTCTGATCAACTGTCACTACCCGGTCAGCCAAGATGCGTTCGTGCTGCAGTGGGGGGTCATCATCGAGAAGCCAAAAGGCCTCGACGAGACGACGACAGAACGGATTTCGGCGGCGTTCACCAAAGGTGTGAGCAAGGGCTTCCTGCAGGATGTCGAGATCTGGAAACACAAGACCCGCATCGAGAATCCGCTGCTGGTCGAGGAGGACGGTGCGGTGTACCAGATGCGCCGCTGGTATCAGCAGTTCTATGTCGACGTCGCCGATATCAGCCCGGATATGACGGACCGATTCGAGCTTGAGGTGGACACCACCAAGGCCAACGAGAAGTGGCAGGTCGAGGTCGAGGAAAACTTGCGCCGCCAGGCGGGCGAGGTCGATCAGGCCACCGAGGCACGCCAGTCATGACATCCTCGCAGCTTCCCGACGCCGACCAGATCGTGCGTTCGATGCTGCTGCTGCACGGAGTTCATGATGAGGAGCACAACGCCGGCGATGAGAACGACGTGCTCTCGTGGGCAAAGTCCCCTGACTTCGCCAATGATCCCGACCGGGCGGCCGCCGTCCACGAGGCCACCCGCCGAGATCGAGCACGCTATCTCACATCCGGACTGGCCGAAGTCGCCTGCCGGTTCTGCCACGCATCGGTAAAGGTGAAGAAACTCGGAGCCCCGCACACCGCGGTGCAGTGGAACACCGACGCCCAGCAGCGGTGCGCTGTTTTCGCTGAAGTTCGGGCCACCGGCGGCAACAGTGCCCGCGTACCGTCCTGTTCACGATTGTCCGACAGCATCTCCCACGCCGTAGCCGAGGGCTGCCTGGAGGAATACTCGAGTGCGCCCGCGCCGGGCGACGGCTGACCGATCCGCGGTCACAGGCCGCGGAAACGTTCCTTGACCTGCTCCTCGGTGAGACCGTAGTCGGCCAGCGCGTAACGATGCTTGGGCGCACGCGGACCCTGCTTACTCTCCTCGTCGGTCTGCTGGATCGACGCGCGCGCAGTACCGGTCATCTCGATGCCAAAGTGCGTGTAGATGCCATCCATACAGCTCAGCGGGTCCCGGATCAGTTCGACATAGTCGACATCGCAGAACTGGGCCGGATTATGCTGCGCCCGAACGGTATTGAACCGCTCCAGGCCCCGTGACCAGGTCTCGAACGCGTCGGCACCGATCGTCGCGCCGACGAAGCTGTTTGACCACCCGGCCGTGGTGTGCTCGGACAGCGAGCACATCGAGGCCATGATGGTCTCGGGCGGCCGGTGGCACTGGATCACCAGCGCGTCGGGATAGGTCGCCAACAGCGCGTCGAGAGCGAACAGGTGGCTGGGATTCTTCAGCACCCAGCGCTTCTCGGTGTCGTTCAGGCCGATCAGCTGCAGGTTCCTGCGATGCCGCCGGTAGGGCCGGGTCCAATCCTGACCGGCCAGCCACCGGGAGTAGGTGGGCACGTGGGCCAGGGTCTCGTAGGACACCGAATGGACCGACTGCCGCAGCAGTTGCCAGCACTCCTCCACCTCGTCGGCGGTCATGAAGTGCAGACCGGTGTAGTCCGGGTTCTCCTCATGCGCCTTGGCGAACCGATTCTGCAATTCGGTGAACACCGGGTTCTGCGGCCAGGTCTCGCGTGCCGGGCGAGGTTGCGGGAACTCGGCGAGCCACAGTTCAAGGCCCTGATGGCGCGGATCGCCGCACAGCAAGCGGTGCAGCGCCGTGGTCCCGGTCCGGGGCAGCCCGGTGACGAATATCGGCGCGGTGATCGGCACATCGACATGCTGCGGATACTGCTTCCAGGATGCCTCGCTGAGCAGCCTGGCCACCAGGGCGTTGCGCAGGAAGAAGCGGGACATCTTGCTGCCGATCTCGGTGAAGTCGGCGTCGCGCCGGTAGGAGTCCAGCAGCACCGAGAGGGCCTCGAGATAGTTATCGTCGTCGGTGCCGAAGTCGTCGAGGCCGACGGCCCTGACAGCCGAGGACTTCAGATCCTCGACGGTGCCGACGTCGGTCCGAGCCGTCACGCCTTGTACTCCCCGCAGTTGACGTCCAGGGTCGCCCCGGTGATGCCGCTGGACAGATCACTGGCCATGAAGAGGACGGCCGAGGCCACCTCCTCCTCGGTGGGCAATCGCTTGAGGTCGGACTGGGCCGCCGTCGCGGCGTAGATCTGTTCGACGGTGGTTCCGTACTTGCCGGCCTGATGATTGAAGTAGCTCTTGAGAGTGTCGCCCCAGATATAACCCGGGGCCACGGAGTTGACCCGGATGCCCGCCTCACCGAGTTCACTTGCCAGCGACTGCGACATCGCCAGCAGCGCGGATTTGGCCATTTTGTAGGCGCCGTATTTCGGTTGAGAGTGCCGGATCACCATCGAGTTCACGTTGACCACCGACCCACAGGCTTCGGCCAGCGCCGGAGTGAAACCCTGGATGAGCCGTAGCGCGCCGAGCACGGTCAGTTCGATGGCGTCGCGGATATGCTGAAACCCGGTGTTGGCCAGCGGTTTCATCGACGGCACCCGAAAAGCGTTATTGATGAGGACGTCGACTCGGCCATAGGCCTCCATGCTGCGCGCGACGAGGTTGTCGACCTGCTCGTCGTCGGTGATATCGGTGGTCACCGACTCCGCCCGGCGGCCCAGTGCGATGGCCTGCCCGGCGACTGCCTCGAGTCGTTCAGCGGTGCGGGCAGCGAGCACCAGGTCGGCGCCGGCCTCGGCGCACCGGCGCGCCAAGGTGGTGCCCAGCGCCGGTCCGACACCGCTGATCACCACGACTTTGTCGGCCAGCATCCCGGTCATCGGCTATCCCACCATTCTGTTCTGAATCTGCTTTTGGCGCAGCGCGATCCGGTCACGCCACTTCTGCTCGGAAATCCTGTTGTCCTGGTAAAAGGGCAACTGTTCCGGCACGGTATCGATGTGGACCAGGTCGACCGCCGGTCCGTCGGCCTCGCCGAGATCCCGCGATACCCGCTGCCACCGGAACTGCAGGAACCCCTTGCGATGCCCGGTAGTCTCGACCCAGTTGGTGATACCCGGATTCCGCTCGGAGACGACCATGCGGATCTTGCCGTCCGGATCGGCTTGGGCCTGTGTCCCATTCAGCGAGGTTTGGTGGTTGATGTAGTCCAGTGAGATGTACCAGAGGCTGCCGAGCTGGAATCCCAGATAGGGTGCGTCGGTGACCGGCAGGGTGATCACCAACGCCTGGTCGTCGGCAAGATCGAAGTGCCCCGCCGAGGAGAACTGGGTCGCCAGGCCGCCCGGGGTCAGCCGGGGGGCGACCATGGTGTTGACCGGAAGGTTGGTGTAAAACCACTGCGGGAACTGCAGCCAGGTCCTGATCCGCTGGACGAGTTGTTTTCCCGCTGTGGCCCAACGCTTTTCGATGATCTCATTCGTCAGCGGCGGGGGGGCCGTGCCCGTGGTATCCGCCCTCGCGATGGCCACATTTCCCCGCTGGGCGGACCAGTCGTTGTAGACCTCGCGGATCACCAACTGGGCGTTTCCAGCCGGGGTGAAGCACCATTCGAAACTGCCGTCGGGGGCGATGTCCAGTCGACGGTCGTCGAACGCGGTCTCACTGTCGGGCACGTTCGCGTCGGTGTACTCCCCGCCGAGTAACTGAAAGCTGAGGTCGGTAGTCGTGCCCCGGGTTCCGGTCACGACGTACTCGTGGCCGGCCCGCACCCGGGTACCGAAGTACAGGGTGTCCGGATTGTCCAGGCCGATCTTGGTGAACGGTCCGGTCCCCGACTGCAGGAAGGGATGATCCCGGTCGTAGTCGAACGCCAGGTGCACACATGCCGCGATACCGCCGGCGAGGTACTGCAGCCCTTCGAGCAGGTCGGCTTCGGACTCGATGTGCGGGGCGTCGCGGACCAGTTTCTCCGCCTCTGCAATGGCGTCCAGCAGGGGCTGTGCGTACATCGTCGAGGGGCCTCCGCGTTTCGTCACCGGACCGCATCGGTAGCCATCCTGGGCCCAAATCTAGAACGTGTTCTAGTACTGCGTCAACCGCCGGATTTCCGGCTTAGTTGACACTGGCGAGGGCGAACGGCAGCACCTCGGACGCCCCGGCCCGGCGCAGCACCCTCGACGCCATCGTCATGGTCCAGCCCGTGTCGGTGACATCGTCGATCAGCAGCACCGGACCGTCCGTGCCCGCGAGTTGGGGCACTTCCCAGCAATCATTCAGCGCGGCAACACGATAGGCGGAGTTGGCTGCCGCCACCGGCTGGTGACCGG
This sequence comes from uncultured Mycobacterium sp., assembly GCA_964527015.1. Classification (GTDB taxonomy): domain Bacteria; phylum Actinomycetota; class Actinomycetes; order Mycobacteriales; family Mycobacteriaceae; genus Mycobacterium. The sequence continues at coordinate 9,350 of CAZGPT010000014.1, forward strand.
GGCGGTAGCGCAATATGCCCAGGTTTCTCAGCCGGCCCAGTTCGCCCAGCCCGTCCACCAATGAGCCGATCAGCAGGGGGTGGGCACGTGAGTCCACTCCCATCACCGCCGCCGGACGAGACTCCCACGGCCAAGCGGCCAGGACGTCGACGGCGGCGTTGAGCACCCTCACGGGCACCGGGGCGTCGGGCGCTTCGAGCAGTCGACGCAGCTGTATTCCCCACCCCAGGTCGGTGAGTCGCCCGATCGCGCGACCGGAGGCCGGACCGTCGGTGATGCGCCCGCTCAACGTGATACCGAGCTTCGCCATGCCGGTGGGCCACTGCTTGCGGGGCGCGAGTTCGACGCCGGGTTGGGCCAACCGCCGCTCGGCTGCCTCGACGGCCGCGGACCCGATCTCCGCGGAGTAGTTGCCGCCGGTGCAGTTGTCGCAGCGGCCGCAACGCGCACCGGTGGAGAGTTCGGGGTCGTCCAACTGTGCCCGGAGGAAAGCCATCCGACAGTCACCGGTTACCTGGTAGTCCAGCATCGCCCGCTGTTCTGCCCGCCGGGCCTCGTCGAGTTTGCGGTAACGAGCCTCGTCGTAGTGCCAGGGAGCACCCGTGCCGATCCACCCACCTCGGACCCGCTTGACCGCGCCGTCGACGTCGAGCACCTTGAGCACCATGTCCAGGCGGGAGCGACCCAGGTCGACATACGGCTCCAGCGCCGCGGTCGACCGCGGCCGATCGGGGTCCAGGGCGCCAATCACATGGCGCACCATGGCCTCCGACGGGAAGGCCACCGAGGCGAAGTAGCTCCAGATATCCCGATCCTCGGCCCCCGGCAGCAGGATCACCCGGGCATCGTCGGTAGCGCGGCCCGCGCGGCCGACCTGCTGATAGTAGGAGATCGGTGAGGCCGGTGCGCCGAGATGGATGACGAAGCCGAGGTCGGGTTTGTCGAATCCCATGCCCAGCGCGGAGGTCGCCACCAGCGCTTTGACCCGGTTGGCGAGCAGGTCCGCTTCGAGCTGTTCCCGTTCGGCCGGATCGGTGGCGCCGGTGTAGGCGGCGACATCGTGACCCGTATCGCGGAGCAGCGTGGCGAGATCGCGGGCTGCGGCGACGGTCAGGGTGTAGATGATGCCCGACCCGTCCAGCGAATCCAGTTGCGCGGCAATCCAGGCCGCACGTTGCGCCGCGGAGGAGATCGTGACGACGGACAGGTGCAGTGATTCACGGTCCAGGCCGCCGCGCAGGACCAGGGTGTCGGCGCCGCCGACGCCCAGCTGGGTGGCGACGTCGTCGACCACGCGGTCGTTCGCCGTCGCGGTGGTGGCGAGAACGGGGACATCCGCCCCCAGTTCGGCGACCAGGGTGCGGATACGGCGGTAGTCGGGCCGGAAGTCGTGGCCCCAGTCGGAGACGCAGTGGGCTTCGTCGACCACCACCAGTCCCGCGTCCGCGGCCAGCGCCGGCAGTACGTGATCGCGAAACTCCGGATTGTTCAGCCGCTCCGGGCTGACCAGCAGCACATCGATTTCCCCCGCGGCGATCCGGCGGTGGATATCGGACCACTCGGTGACATTGCCCGAGTTGATGGTGGCAGCGTGCACCCCTGCGCGTTGGGCGGCGTCGACCTGGTTGCGCATCAGCGCCAGCAGTGGGGACACGATGACGGTGGCACCCCGACCCTGCTGGCGCATCAATTTGGCGGCGATGAAGTAGACCGCCGATTTGCCCCACCCGGTCCGTTGCACCACCAGCGCCCGGCGTCGCCCCACGACCAGCGCCTCGATGGCGGTCCACTGGTCCTCGCGCAGCACGGCGCCCTCGCCCGCGAGCTGTTCGAGGATCGCCTGGGCGCGGACACGGGTATCCATCGTCGGACTCACGGGGGTCATCTCACCGATCGTGCCCGGGATGCCCGACAGCTCCGCACGGCGGGGTCAGGCCCGTTCCTGTTCGCCTTTGATCTCCAGCGCGATATCGATCAGCTGATCCTCCTGGCCGCCGATCAGTTTGCGCTGCCCGGCCCGGTGCAGCAGCTGGTGGGCCGGCACCCCGTAGCGCTCACCCTGACGCACCGCATGTTTGAGGAAGCTGGAATACACCCCGGAGTAGCCCATGATCAGCGCGTTGCGGTCCAGCAGACATTCGGCCGGCATCGCCTTGGACACGACATCCTCGGCGGCGTCGGCGATATCGAAGAAGTCGATGCCGGTCTTCACCCCGATCTTGTCGAACACCCCGATCAGCGCCTCCACCGGGGCGTTACCCGCCCCGGCCCCGAAGCGCCGCACACTGCCATCGATCTGCTTGGCCCCGGCGCGGACCGCCTCCACCGAATTGGCCACCCCCAGACCTAAGTTCTCGTGGCCGTGAAACCCCACCTGGGCGTCATCGCCGAGTTCAGCCACCAAGGCCGAAACCCGATCGGCTACATCGCCGAGGACCAACGCCCCGGCCGAATCCACCACGTAGACGCACTGACATCCCGCATCCGCCATGATCCGGGCCTGGGCGGCTAACTTCTCCGGCGCCAGGGTGTGCGCCATCATCAGGAAACCAACCGTCTCCAGCCCGAGATCACGCGCCAGGCCGAAATGCTGGATGGAGACGTCCGCCTCGGTGCAATGGGTGGCGATCCGACAGATCGATCCGCCGTTGCCCTGGGCTGCGCGGATATCTTCCTTGGTGCCCACTCCCGGCAGCATCAGGAAGGCGATCCTGGCCTCGTCGACGGTGTCGGCGGCAACCCTGATCAATTCCTGTTCGGGCACCTTCGAGAAGCCGTAGTTGAAGCTGGAGCCGCCAAGTCCGTCGCCGTGGGTCACCTCGATCACCGGCACCCCGGCCGCATCGAGGGCAGCGACGATGGCCCGGACCTCATCGGCGGTGAACTGATGGCGCTTGTGGTGCGAGCCGTCACGCAACGAGGTGTCGGTGATCCGGACGTCCCAGACATGGTCGTTCATCGTGTTCCTCCGGCGGTGTTGGTCGGCTCCTCGCGCAAGCGCCCTTCGGTTGCCGCCGCTTGTTTGGCAATCTCCTCGCCCACCTTGGTGGCCGCGGCGGTCATGATGTCCAGGTTGCCCGCATACGGCGGTAGGTAGTCGCCGGCACCCTCCACCTCGATGAAGGTCGTCACCACATGCTGGTGACCGTTGACCACCGACGGCTCCTCGAATTGCGGTTCGTTGAGCAACCGGTAGCCGGGGACGTAAGTCTGCACCTCGGCGACGACCTCATGAATCGACCGGATGATGGCCTCGCGGTCGGCACCCTCAGGTATCGCGCAGAAAATAGTGTCGCGCATGATCATCGGCGGGTCCGCCGGGTTCAGGATGATGATCGCCTTCCCTCGGCGGGCGCCACCGATGACCTCCACCCCGCGGCTGGTGGTCTTGGTGAACTCGTCGATATTGGCCCGGGTGCCGGGGCCGGCCGACACCGACGAAACCGACGCCACGATCTCGGCGTACGGCACCTCGGTCACCCGGGACACCGCGTAGACGATCGGGATGGTGGCCTGACCCCCGCAGGTGACCATGTTGACGTTCGGCGCGTGCAGATGGGCCGTCAGGTTGGCCGGCGGCACCACTCCCGGGCCGACGGCGGCCGGGGTGAGGTCGACGGCGGTGATACCCGCCTCCGCGTAGCGCGACGCGGCCGCCTTGTGGACATAGGCCGAAGTTGCCTCGAAAACCAGATCGGGCAACTCGGGCTGCGCGAGCAGCCAGTCGACCCCCTGATGGCTGGTCTGCAGTCCGAGTTTGCGGGCCCGGGCAAGACCCTCACTGGCCGGGTCGATGCCGATCATCCAGCGTGGCTCGAGCCACTCGGAGCGCAGCAGTTTGTAGAGCAGATCGGTGCTGATATTGCCGGAGCCGACGATGGCCACCGATTTCCTGGCTGACATGGCCCTCCCTTTTCGAAACCTAACTCCTGCGGTGACTCCTCGTCGATGGCCCCAACCCGATGGCCCCTACTCGAAGGACAACCGGACCGAGCCCAGCCCGGTGAAGTCGGCGACGAACTCGTCGCCCGGCCCGACGTCGATGGCGCGCGTACACGATCCGGGCAGGACGATATCGCCGGCCCGCAACCGGACCCCGAAACTATCGACCTTGCGGGCCAGCCAGGCCACCGCTGTGACCGGGTTTCCCAGTACGGCGTCACTGCGGCCCTGCGCCACCACCTCACCGTTTCGGGTCAGCACGGCATCGATGGCAGTGATGTCGACATCCTTCGGGGACACCCGCTGCTTACCCAGGACGAACCCGGCCGAGGACGCGTTATCAGCGATGGTGTCGCACAGCGCGATCTTCCAGTCGCTGATCCGGGTGTCGATGAGTTCGATCGACGGAGCGAACGCCGCGGTCGCGGCGATCACGTCGTCCTCGGTGCACCCGGCCCCGGGGAGGTCGTCGGCCAGGATGAAACCGACCTCGACCTCGACTCGCGGACAGAGATAGTCGGCCGCCGGCACCGGCACACCCTCGAAAACCTCCATATCGGCAAGCAGGTGGCCGTAATCGGGTTCGTCAACACCCATCATCTGCTGCATCGCCTTCGACGAGAGCCCCACCTTGTGACCCCGCACCACCGCCCCCTCAGCGACACGCCGGCGGATATTGATGAGTTGGATCTCGTAGGCGTCCACGACGTCGATATCGGGGTGAGCCGCCGTCAACGGCGGCATCGACACCCGCATCCGTTCGGCCTCGGCCAGGTCGGCGGCGAGTGCGGTGCGGGTCTGGCCGCTCAGCATTGCCTCACATCCCGTCGCTCGATGTCACGCGAACGTCAGTAGCGCCCGCAGGGGCCAATTCTATAACGTGTTCTAGTATGACAGCCCAGGAGTTCGACGTGGTCGTGGTCGGAAGCGGCGCAGCCGGCATGGTCGCCGCCTTGACAGCAGCCCATCAGGGACTTTCAGCGATCCTCATCGAGAAGGCCCCGCACTTCGGCGGCTCGACAGCCCGCTCGGGCGGCGGGGTGTGGATCCCCAACAACGAGATCCTCAAGCGAGATGGGGTAACCGACACCGCAGAGGCCGCGCGCACCTATCTGCACACCATCGTCGGCGATGTCGTGGCACCGGAGAAGATCGACACCTACCTCGAACACGGCCCCGAGATGCTGTCCTTCGTGCTGGCCAACACTCCCCTGAAAATGTGCTGGGTGCCGGGATACTCCGACTACTACCCGGAGACGCCCGGGGGGCGACCGGCGGGCCGATCGGTCGAACCGAAGCCGTTCGATGCCAAGAAACTCGGTGACGATATGTCCGGCCTGGAACCGGCCTACGGCAAAGTTCCGCTCAACGTCGTTGTCATGCAACAGGATTACGTCAGGCTGAATCAGCTCAAGCGACACCCCCGCGGCATGCTGCGGAGCCTGAAGGTGGGTGCCCGTTCGATGTGGGCCGGCGTCCGCGGCAAGAACCTGGTCGGCATGGGGCGGGCGCTCATCGCCCCACTGCGCATCGGGCTGCGCGAGGCCGGAGTCCCGGTGCTGCTGAACACCGCGCTCACCGACCTCTACGTCGAGGGCGGTACGGTGCGCGGTGTCTACGTCCGCGACACCGACGCCCCGGAAGCCGACGAGCCGCGGCTGATCCGGGTGCGCCGGGCCGTCATCCTCGGATGCGGCGGTTTCGAGCACAATGAACAGATGCGGCGCAAATATCAGCGAGCACCGATCGGCACCGATTGGACCGTCGGAGCGGTGGCCAACACCGGTGACGGCATCAGCGCGGCCGAGAAACTCGGCGCGGCACTCGACGTCATGGAGGACGCGTGGTGGGGGCCGACGGTCCCACTGGAGGGAGCGCCGTGGTTTGCCCTGTCCGAACGAAACTCCCCGGGCTCGATGATCGTCAACATGGCGGCCCAGAGGTTCATGAACGAGTCGATGCCCTATGTCGAGGCCTGCCACCGGATGTACGGCGGGGAATTCGGACAGGGCGAAGGTCCCGGCGAGAACGTACCGGCGTGGCTGGTCTTCGACCAGCGCTACCGCGACCGCTATATTTTCGCAGGACTGTCTCCCGGACAGCGCATTCCGAAGAAATGGCTGGAGTCCGGGGTGATCGTCAAGGCCGACACCATCGAGGGTCTGGCGCTCCAGACCGGCCTACCGGGCGAGGCCCTGCAATCCACGATCGACCGGTTCAACGGGTTCGCCCGATCAGGCGTCGACGCCGACTTCCACCGCGGCGAGAGTGCGTATGACCGCTACTACGGCGACCCCACCAACGCCCCCAACCCCAACCTCGGCGAGATCGCCAACCCGCCCTACTACGCGGCCAAGTTGGTTCCCGGCGACCTCGGAACCAAGGGCGGCATCCGCACCGACATCAATGCCCGAGCACTCCGGGACGACGGCACGGTGATCGAAGGGTTGTACGCGGCAGGCAATGTCAGCGCGCCAGTCATGGGACACACCTATCCCGGGCCGGGCGGGACCATCGGACCGGCGATGACATTCGGCTACCTCGCCGCGCGGCATATCGCCGAGACGAGTCGGCCGGTTCCGCATGCCCATTGACGTTGACGTCGCGCTCGGCGCCCAACTGGAACCCGTCGAGTTCTCCTGGACCAGCAATGACGTGCAGCTCTACCAGCTCGCCCTCGGGGCGGGATCGGATCCGATGGATTCCGGTGAGCTGCGCTACCTCACCGATGACACCCCCCAGGTGCTGCCGACGTTCAGCAGCGTGGCCGCCACCTTCCATATGACCGAGCCGCCCAAGGTCAACTATCCAGGCATCGACATCGAGTTGAGCAAGGTGCTGCACGGCAGCGAGGCGGTCACCGTTTCCAGACCGCTGCCCGCCAGCGGAACGGCCTCCGCAGTCACCCGCTTCACCGATATCTGGGACAAGGGCAAGGCTGCGGTTCTTGTCAACGAGACGACGGTGACCGACCCGGCCGGCACCGTGTTATGGACGACCAGGCGGTCGATCTTCGCCCGCGACGAAGGCGGCTTCGGCGGCGAGCGCGGTCCATCCACATCCACGGACTCCTCCAGCCGCGCCCCCGATATCGAGATCGACATTCCGGTGCTGCCCCAACAGGCGTTGCTCTACCGGATGTGCGGTGATCGCAACCCGCTGCACTCCGATCCCGGATTCGCCGCTGCCGCGGGTTTTCCCCGGCCGATCCTGCACGGGCTGTGCACCTACGGGATGGTGTGCAAGGCCCTGGTGGATACCGTGCTCGACGCGGACGCCACCCGCGTGAACACTTACGGCGCCCGATTCGCCGGCGTGGTGTTCCCCGGGGAGACCATCCGCGCCAATGTGTGGCGCGACGGAGCCCGATACGTCGGGGTCGTCACCGTCCCGGCCCGGGACAACGTGACAGTGCTCTCTGGCTTGGAGTTGATCCCGCTGTAGCCGATATCGACAACTCGGCCCACGGTTACCACCCGGTCGGATACTCTGCGCTCAGGTTTTTATCAGGAATTTCTCATCGGCAGAAGTTGCCTGTCAGCAGAGATTGGGGGATGTCGTGAACGCCACGAAATGCGTAGGCCGGGTGGGTGGACTCGCGGTCGCCCTGGGAGTGGGTGCCGCCGCGTTCAATTACTCGGCAGTGGCATGGGCGGAAACCCCTCCGACGGCTTCGGACAGTGCGTCAACCACCTCCGAATCCCCGGCCGCACAGCGGCCTGCGTCCAACAGGCGCGGTCACGTCGGGGCGCCGTCCCGGGCCGTCGGCCGGATCGGATCCACTCCGGCGTTTGACCGGTCAGCCGTGAACCCGCCGACGGGCGCCGCAGCGCAACCTCGGGTCAAGATCCCCAAGGTCAACGATCAGCGCACGATCGTCTCGAAAGCGTCTGCTCCGAACGACATCCCGAGTCCCACACCCACGCCGGCTGCGGCTGCAGCGGTGCCCACAGTGCCCACAGTGCCCACGAGGGCCACAGTGCCCACAGCGCCCACAGTTCCCACAGCGGTAGAACGCGCCGCACCCGCCACCCTCGCCGCCATCACTGTCGCCAAACCGCCCGCGGCAGCCGCGACCCCACCACAGGCGGCGCCGGTAGCGGGCTCCCTGACCGCGCCGGCCGACCCCACCGCCGACCCATTCGCGGGTGACAACCCCATCGCACCGGTCGGTTCGCCGCTCGAGTGGACGATGCTGGCGTACTCGAGACGCGACGGGGCGAATACCAGAGCGCTGGCGGCGACATCTGCTGCCGCGGTCCAACCGGCGGCCGCCACCCAACCGCTCATCCTCGGACCCAGCGGCGTACCGATCCCCTCGACGGACTACGTCGACACCGTCATGGACTTCTACATCCTGCCCAACAGCCCGGACGGCGCCGAGACACCGCAGGTGGTGTTCACCCCGGAAGGTCTCTACCCCATCACCGGCGTGAAGAGCCTGCCGCTGGACACGTCAGTGGATCAGGGACTGACCATTCTGTCGAACACGTTGGCGCTACTGCCCGACGACACCACCACGACGGTGTTCGGCTACTCGCAAAGTTCGATCATCTCGTCGCTGCTGCAGGACGGATTCGTGCCGCCGAACTCCCCCTATCCCGATCCGACCATCCCCGCCGGCCTGGAGGACTCGATCAACTTCGTCCTCGTCGCCAACGAGATGAACCCCAACGGAGGGTTCCTGTCCCGGTTCCCCGGATTCGACCTGCCGAGCCTGGGCATCCCGTTCTACGGTGCGATACCCGAAGACGCCTATCCCACAGTGAGTTACGCGCGTGAATACGACGGTTTCGCCGACTTCCCCCGTTACCCGCTGAACTTCTTGTCGGTGCTCAATGCCGGGCTCGGGATCGTGCTGGTGCATACCGAATACGTGCCGCGACCAGATTGCACCGGCAGCTTCTGTCTGACGAAACAGCAAGTCGAAGAGGCGATTGCGCTGCCCACCACGTCACCGACCCAGCAGTACTTCTTCATGCCGACCGAGAACCTGCCGCTACTGGAGCCGGTGCGGGCGATCCCGCTGATCGGAAATCCGATCGCCGATCTGATCCAGCCGGTCCTGAAGGTCATCGTCGACCTCGGTTACGGCGATCCGGCCCACGGGTTCCTGACCGGCACCCAACCGGATGCCAATGTGCTGATGCCCTTCGGGCTGTTCCCCGACGTCAGCCCCCTGGAGGTCCTCGAACGCCTAGCAGACGGGGTCGTGCAGGGAATCAACGACTTCATCGCCGACTTCGGCCCCAACGGCTCCATAGCGCGGGAACTCTCGTCGATCTCGCTGCCGCCGCTGTCGTTCGCACTGCCGACTTCGGACAGTCTCATCTCCGCCGTACAGGATGTCGTCACCGCCGTCGCGGATCGGATCTCAGCCTCGGCCGCCGGACTCTACGCGGCCTTGCTGCCGACGGCGGACATCATCAACGCCATCGTGACCGTGCTGCCCGCTTACAACATCGACCTGTTCCTCGACGGAATCCAGCAGATACTCGGTGGCGATCTGATCGGGGGTCTGATCAACGCGATCGGCCTACCCATTGCCGCCAACGTCGGGCTTATCACCACCGCCGGCCTTGTCGCCGTCCTGGCCTGGGCTCAGGCCGCAGTGGCGGTCATCGCTCCGAACAGCACGCTCGGCACTTAACGAAGGCGACGAGGGCGGGCGCGGCACTTGATACAGCGGCACGTCGGCTTTCCGTCGATGTACCGCCGGCAGGCCGGGCGGGGTCAGCCCAGGATCAGCCCCGAGGTCGGCACACCGGTACCGGCGGTGACGAGCACGTGCTCGACACCGTCGACCTGGTTGACCGAGGTGCCGCGCAGCTGCCGCACCCCCTCGGCGATCCCGTTCATCCCGTGAATGTAGGCCTCGCCCAACTGTCCGCCGTGGGTGTTGATCGGCAGCCGACCGCCGATCTCGATCGCGCCGTCGGCGATGAAATCCTTGGCCTCGCCGCGGGCGCAGAATCCCAGTTCCTCCAACTGAATCAGCGTGAACGGGGTGAAGTGGTCATAGAGCACCGCGGTCTGGATATCGGTGGGCGTGAGCCCGGACTGCGCCCACAGCTGCCGGCCGACCAGACCCATTTCCGGCAGGCCGTCTAGCTCCGGCCGGTAATAACTGACCATCGAATACTGGTCTGGGCTGGAGCCCTGCGCGGCGGCCTCGATGACCGCCGGCCGGTGGGTGAGATCGCGGGCGCGCTCGGCGGAGGTCACCACGATCGCGACCCCGCCGTCGGTCTCCTGACAGCAGTCCAGCAGCCGCAGCGGCTCGGCGATCCACCGCGAGCTTTGGTGGTCCTCGATGGTGATCGGCTTACCGTAGAAGTAGGCGTTGGGGTTGTTGGCCGCATGCCGGCGGTCGGCCACCGAGATAGCCCCGAAGTCGCGGCTGGTAGCACCCGAAAGATGCATGTAGCGGCGGGCGATCATGGCCACCTGCGCGGCCGGTGTGGTCAAACCATGCGGATAAGAATACGAATTATCGACGCTGGTGGAGTCCGCACCCTGGATCAGCCGCATCTGGACCTGGCCGAAACGCATCCCGGATCGCTCGTTGAAAGCCCGATACGCCACAACGCATTCCGCAACCCCGGTTGCCACCGCGAGGGCCGCCTGCGCGACGGTGGCGCAGGCCGCTCCGCCACCGTGGTGGATTTTGGAGAAGAACTTCAGCTCGCCGATCCCGGTGGCACGCGCGACGGCTACCTCGGTATTGGAGTCCATGGTGAAGGTCACCATGCCGTCGACATCGGCCGGGGTCAGCCCGGCGTCCTCGAGGGCGGACTGCACCGCTTCGGCAGCCAGCCGGAGCTCGCTGCGTCCGGAGTTCTTGGAGAAGTCGGTGGCACCGATGCCGACGATCGCGGCCTTGCCGGAGAGTCCGCCGGCCATCAGCAGGCCCCTCCCATAGTCAGACTCGCAGTGGCGATGACATGGTCGCCGAGGCTATTGCTGCCAACGACTTTCACGGTGACCACACCATCCTCGACAGCCGTCACCTCACCGGTGAAGGTGACGGTGTCATAGGCGTACCACGGCACCCCAAGCCGCAGACCGATGCTCTTCACGACCGCGCTCGGACCGGCCCAGTCGGTGAGGTAGCGCTGGACCAGCCCGGTATCGGTGAGGATGTTGACGAAGATGTCCTTCGACCCCTTGGCATGGGCCTTGTCCCGATCGTGGTGAACGTCCTGATAATCGCGGGTGGCGATCGCCGTCGACACGATGAAAGTGGGATCCCCGTAGAGGGCCAACTCCGGCAGTTTGGTTCCTACGGCGGGGTTGCTCACTGCGCGGGCTCCCAGGCGTACAGCGTCCACGCGGGCCCGTCTTCGCCAGCCGGAAAGTCGAGATAGGTTGCGCGGACCGGCATTCCGATCTCGACGACGTCGGGATCGACATTGCGGAGCTCACCCAGCATGCGCACGCCCTCTTCGAGTTCGACCAGCGCGATGACGAACGGGAGAGTGCGGCCCGGCACCCGGGGCGCGTGATGCACCACGAAGCTGAAGACGGTGCCGCGACCCGTCGCCACGACGTAATCGACGGGCGCATCCTTGTCCTGCCAGAGGGCCGGCACCGGCGGATGCTGTAGCGAACCGTCCGGGCGCTGCTGGATCCGCAATTCGTGGGCGTTCACGCCCTCCCAGAAGAACTGAGTGTCCCGGGATGCCGCTGGTCGGATCATCAACTCCGCATCGAGATCGTCGGGCACCGCCGTGGCGGCGGGGGCGTCCTGATCGCGGGGACGGAACTTCATCATCCGCCACATCATGTCGGCGACCGGTTCGTCGGCGCCGGCGTCACCGACGGACCAGGTGATCTTCTGGGTGATGAAGAATCCTTCGCCCAGTGCGGTCTGTTTGGGGCCGACGACATCGGTCAACTCGGCGGTGACGCTGACCTGTTCACCGGGACGCAGGTAGCGGTGGTAGGTCTGCTCGCAGTTGGTGGCGACGACACCGACGTAGCCCGCCTCATCGAAGAGCCCGAGGATCCTGCCCAGCGGGTCGTCGTCGGCGCGAACACCGCCGAGACCCGCCATGGTCCAAACCTGGATCATCGCCGGCGGCGCCACGACCCCCGGGTGGCCGGCGGCTTTCGCGGCCGCCTCATCGACATAGATCGGGTTGCGGTCGCCGATGGCGTCCAGCCAATGGTCGATCATGGGCTGGTTGACGACGTGACGGCCCCTGCGGGGCTTGCTCTTTCCCTCGGCCTTGATCCGCTGCGCCGCCTGCTGGATTTCCTGCACTCCCATTACCGCGGCACCCGCGGCACGCCCAGCCCGGCAGCGGCCACCTGCTCGCGCATCACCTCGTTGACCCCGCCGCCGAACGTGATCACCAGGCTGCGCTTGGTCTGCGAATCCAGCCAGTCGAGCAATTCGGCGGTCTCGTCCTCGGCCGGATTGCCGTAGGCGCCGACGATCTCCTCGGCGAGCCGACCGATCCGTTGAATCCGCTCGGTGGAGAACACTTTGGTAGCGGCGGCATCGGCGATGTCGACGGTCTCCCCGGCCGCCGCGACCTGCCAGTTGAACAGTTCGTTGATCCGCCACACCGCCTTGATCTCACCGAGGGCTCGCCGGACATCGTCCCGGTCGATCGGGGTGACGCCGTCGCCACCCGGCTTGGAGGCCCACGCATGCACCCGGTCGTACAAGCCGGCGATCTTGCCGGCCGGACCGAGCATGACCCGCTCGTGGTTGAGTTGGGTGGTGATCAGCCGCCAGCCCGCGTTCTCCTCGCCTACCAGCATCTCAGCCGGAACGCGTACGTCGTTGTAGTAGGTCGCATTCGTGTGGTGCGCGCCATCGGAGAGGATGATCGGCGTCCACGAATAGCCGGGATCGGTGGTATCGACGATCAGGATCGAAATCCCCTTGTGTTTGGCAGCGTCCGGGTCGGTGCGGCAAGCCAGCCACACATAGTCGGCGTCGTGGCCGCCGGTGGTCCAGATCTTCTGGCCGTTCACGATGTACTCGTCCCCATGGCGGACCGCGGAGGTGCGCAGCGAGGCGAGGTCGGTACCGGCCTCCGGTTCGGAATAGCCGATCGCGAAGTGCACCTCACCCGCGAGGATCGCCGGCAGGAATTTCTTCTTCTGCTCCTCGGTGCCGTACACCTGAAGCGTCGGCCCCACGGTCTGCAGCGTGACAGCGGGCAACGGTACGTCGGCGCGGGCCGCCTCGTTGACGAAGATCTGCTGCTCGATGGGCCCAAAGCCGAGGCCTCCGTACTCAGTGGGCCAGCCCACCCCGAGCTTGCCGTCGGAGCCCATCCGCTTGATCACCGCCCGGTAGGCCTTGCCATGCCGGTCGACCTCCATCTCCTTGGCCTCGTCGGCCGAGATGAGGGTGGAGAAGTACTGCCGCATCTCCGCCTGCAGATGCCGCTGTTCGGGGGTCAGTTCTACATACATTGCGCTCCAACAAGATCGAGCCGGTGAGCCGGGCCACCCAGAAGGCGGGTCACATCCTTGATAGACGAGTAGTAGCGGTGCATCGGATAGGTGACATCCATCCCCATGCCGCCGTGCAGGTGGTGACAAGTCTGCATGGCGGGGGGTGCCTGCGATGTCAGCCAATAGGCCAGCACGTCAAGATCGTCGTCAGCATCGCGTCCCTCCGCGATCCGCCAGATCACCGACGTCGACGCCAGAGCCAGGGTGCGCGAGGTGATGTAGACATCGGCGAGTTGCGACGCCACTGCCTGGAAGGTCGCCAGCGGCCGGCCGAACTGGTGCCGGTTGGTGACGTAGTCGGCCGTGAGCCGGACCGCCCCGGCCACCAGGCCGGCGGCGAAGGCCCCGACGGCCGCCAGGACCAACTGGTTGAGCCGTCGGACGTTTCCGTCTTTCAGGATCGCGGCGGGGTCGACTTCGACATCGCTGAAGGTGACGGCGTACTCGTCACCGCCCGCCGAGTTCGGCGTCTTGGTGAGCCGCACCCCTTCGGCCTCCGGAGAGACCACCGCGATACCGCTGTCGGTGCTGACCAGCATCCAGATCGCCTGCCCGGCGTAAGGGACGGCAATCTTGGTGCCGTTGAGGCGGCCACCGGAGAGCCTGGTTGCGGGCCGCTCGGGCAGCGCACCGCCCGGCTCGTTCAGTGCCGCAGTCAGAATCGCGCCCGTGGCGACGCCGTCGAGGTAGCGGTTTTGCTGGTCGGCATCGGCCATATCCAGAAATGGGACCAGACCAAGGCCCAGGGTGGCCAGGGCCGGGGAAACGGTTGCGTGCCGGCCGATCTCGACGAGCGCGGTGGCGATCTCCGGCAGCCCCACACCGTCGCCGCCCAGGCGATCCGGAACGCCGAGTGCGGTGACGCCGCCGGAAACCAGAGCCGCCCAGGTATTCTCGCGGTTCAGAGCCGAGTTCACGACATCGGCTACAGCCTGCTGTTCGGGGGCCGGAGTGAAGTCCACCGGATGTCTCCTCCTGGTGTGGTTCGTTAGTCGGAAGCGGTGGACGATCCGGTGTAGTCGACCTGCCAGTGCTTGATGCCGTTGAGCCAGCCCGACCGGAGCCGCTCAGGTTCGCCGATCGGCGAGAGATCCGGCATATGGTCGGCGATGGCGTTGAAGATCAGGTCGATGGTCATCCGGGCCAGGTTGGCTCCGAGGCAGTAGTGCACCCCGGTGCCGCCGAAACCGACATGCGGGTTGGGGTCGCGAAGGATGTTGAAGGTGTTCGGATCGTCGAACACATCCTCGTCGAAGTTGGCCGAACGGTAGAACATGACCACCCGTTGGCCCTTCTTGATCGGTACGCCGGACAGCTCGGTGTCCTGCACGGCGGTGCGCTGGAAGGCGGTAACCGGCGTGGCCCAGCGCACGATCTCGTCGGCGGCCGTGGCCGGGCGCTCGCGCCGGTAGAGCTCCCACTGGTCCGGATTGTCGAGGAATGCGATCATCCCGTGGGTGATCGAGTTACGGGTGGTCTCGCTGCCGGCGACGGCGAGCATCAGGACGAAGAAGGCGAACTCGTCATCGGTCAGCTTCTCACCGCCGAGATCGGCGTTGATCAGCGCGGTCACGATATCCTCGCCGGGATCCTCGGCCTTCGTGGCGGCCATCTCCATGGCGTAGCCCAGCAGTTCCATCGAGGACTGCCGACCGTCCACGTGGGCGAATTCCGGGTCCTCGTTCCCGGTCATCTCGTTGGTCCAACGGAACAGCTTGTCCCGTTCGTCCTGGGGGACCCCGAGAAGCCCGGCGATCACCTGCAACGGGAGCTCGGAAGCCACCTGTTCAACGAAATCGCCGTAACCCTGCGATGCCGCGGTCTTGACGATGGTGTGGGCTCGATCGGTGAGCTCGTCGCGCAGCCGCACCACGGCCCGGGGGGTGAAACCGCGGGAGATGATGCGGCGCAGCCGGTCGTGGCGCTCACCGTCCATGTTGAGCAGGACGACACTCTGCATGTCGATGTCCTCACGAACCATGTCATCGGCGAACTGCGGGAGCGCGGTGTTGGGGCCGCTGTGGAAGACGTCACTGCGCCGGGAGACCTCTTTGACGTCCTTGTGTTTGCTGAGCACCCAGTAGCCGCCGTCGTTGAACCCGCCCTTGCCGATCTGCTGCTCGCACCACCAGATCGGAGCCACCGCGCGCAGCTCGGCCAGCTCCGGTAGCGGCAATCGCTTGACGTTGCGGTCAGGGTCGAGGAAATCGAAACCGAGCGGCACGTTCGGACTCTGCGTGGGGCTCGGCGTGGGGCTTGCCATTTACGGTGCACTCCTCATATGACGTGATCTAGTGCCAGTAAAACACGGCTCCACCACGAACAAAAGGCATCGGGCCGTCCTCGCTTGTCATCGTACTGAAACGTGTTCTAGCCTTCACCGCATGGGCAATCCCGTCATCGTCGAAGCCACCCGCAGCCCGATCGGGAAGCGTAACGGCTGGCTGTCCGGACTACACGCCACCGAATTGCTCGGCGCCGTCCAGAAGGCGGTGGTGGACCGGGCCGGCATCGACGCCACCCTGGTGGAACAAGCCATCGGCGGTTGCGTCACCCAGTACGGCGAGCAGTCCAACAACATCACCCGGGTGGCCTGGCTGACGGCAGGACTTCCCGAACAGGTGGGTGCCACCACCATCGACTGCCAATGCGGCAGCGCCCAGCAGGCCAACCACCTCATCGCCGGGCTGATCGCCGCGGGCGCGATCGACGTCGGTATCGCCTGCGGCATTGAGGCGATGAGCCGGGTGGGCCTGGGCGCCAACGCCGGGCCGGACCGCTCGCGAATCCGGGCCGAGTCCTGGGATATCGACATGCCCGATCAGTTCACCGCGGCCGAACGCATCGCCAAGCGGCGCGGTACCACCCGCGCCGACCTCGACCATCTCGGCCTGATCTCCCAGCAGAAGGCCAAACGCGCCTGGGACGAACACCGCTTCGACCGGGAAGTCTCCCCGATCGAGGCACCGATGCTGGATGAGAACAAGCAGCCGACTGTCGACCGTCACATGGTCAGCCGGGATCAGGGTCTGCGCGACACCACCGCCGAGGGTCTGGCCGCCCTCAAGCCGGTCATGGACGGTGGCATGCACACCGCGGGCACCTCGTCGCAGATCTCCGACGGGGCGGCCGCGGTGCTGTGGATGGACGAAGACAAGGCGCAGGCTCTCGGACTGACGCCGCGGGCCCGGATCGTGGCCCAGGCCCTGGTTGGGGCAGAACCGTACTACCACCTCGACGGCCCGGTGCAGTCCACCGCGAGGGTGCTGGAGAAGGCCAGCATGACGCTGGGCGATATCGACCTGGTCGAGATCAACGAGGCGTTCGCCTCGGTGGTGCTCAGTTGGGCACAGGTGCACAACGCGGATATGGACAAGGTCAACGTCAACGGCGGCGCCATCGCCCTAGGCCATCCAGTCGGCAGCACCGGCAGCCGGCTGATCACCACCGCATTGCACGAGCTGGAGCGGACCGGAAAGAGCACCGCGCTGATCACCATGTGCGCCGGCGGGGCGCTGTCGACCGGCACCATCATCGAGCGGATCTGACCCTGGCCGCTCCGCCGTCCGACCGTATCGCCGTGGCCCAGGCCTATATCGACGCACTGGTCAGCCATGACGGCGCCTCGGTGCCTTTCGCGCCGGCCTGCACCCGCATCGAACAGGGCCTCAAAACCGGATTCTCCGGTAAGCATCTGCGCCGCAGCCTCTCTCGCGGGCCGCAGTACCGGATGATCGCCGCCACCACGGCCCCGGAGTACACCGCCGCCGGGGACGAGGTGCAAGCCCGCTACGCGGTGTTGACGAGGTTCGGGTTGCGCGGGCGTCGTGTCGCAGCGCGGGTTGAGGAGACCTTCGTGATCCCGGCCGAGTGCCGGATTCACCACATCAGGGTTAGATTTCATCCGTTCATCCACCGAGACTGAGGAGGCGCCGCCATGGCCGCCAACCGACCGCGCGGGCTGGACTCGCCGCAGAGCAACACGATCATCAAGTGGATGTCACGGGCCCAGACCTGGCTCTACAAGAAGACCGACGGCAAACTCGGCGGCAAGTTCCTGCAGGGCGCGCCGGTCGCACTGCTGACGACCACCGGCCGTAAGACCGGCGAACCCCGGGTAAGCCCGCTGCTGTATCTGCGAGACGGCGACCGGGTGGTGCTGGTGGCCTCCAAGGGCGGATCAGCCACTCACCCGATGTGGTATCTCAACCTCAAGGCGAACCCGGCAGTGGCGATCCAGATCAAAGACGAGGTCCTGAAACTGACCGCGCGGGACGCCACCGACACCGAGCGGGCGCGGTACTGGCCACAGCTGACTGAGATGTACACCAGCTTCGACGACTACCAGTCCTGGACCGATCGAGTGATCCCGGTCGTCATCTGCGACCCGGGATAACGCGCTCGGCCCCGACCGCGCCGACCGAGAGCGAGTTACACCCAGATGGCGAGTACAGCCATGAGAATGAGGCCGAGGGTGGCCCAGAGCCACCTGACGCGCCGGTCGTCTCGGGCGGGGATGAACTCTTCACGAATGATGTCCAAGCTGGCGATATAGATGAAGGCGCCGGCAGCAAGGGCATCGAACAGCGCCTCGAACAGTTGCTCGCCCGTGGAATCCAGCAGCGCCGAGATGCCGGTCCCCAGCACGATGCCCACTGGGGTCATGATGGAGAATCCGGCAACGAGCGCTCGCGCGCGGGAACGGTCCGTTCCGATGCGATGCAGACTCACGCCCAGCGCGAAGCCCGCCGCACTTTTGTGCGCCAAAACTGCGAGGATTATCACCAGGAACCCCGCAAGGCTCGACTGAGCGCCCAACGCCATACCGGTGATGACGGAATGCACGGACAGGGCCGCCAGCAGCAGGTAAGGGTATCGGTCGGAACCTTCGGATGCCTGAACAATTGAGTCCGACTCCGGATCACTGCCCAAAGCGGCTGAGCCAGCGGGGACCCGGGAAACGGACGGCACCACTCGCTCGATACCCAAGATGAGCAGGAAGGCTCCGGCGGCAATGGTGAAGGCCCAGGGATAGTCAGCCGCGGGCCACAGGTCCGCGAATCCTTCGGCGGCGTCGCCCAACAGATGGATGAGTCCAGCTGCAAGAAGCACGCCTCCGGCGAATGCGTTGCCCCAACCCAGGTAGACATCGTTTCTGCCAGTGCCCGTCACCCGCCAGGGGAGCAGCCCACCGAGCATGCCCGCCCCGAAGATCACGATGATTGCGAGGAGCTTCAGCCCGAGGAGTTCGCCCACGCCCAGACTATAACTTATTGAAAATGATTATCATCAATCTGCATTGGGGCAACCGGCCCGGATGAGGCAGCCCCTGTTTGCGGTTGGCGCCCAAGGGCGAAACCTTCTGCTGCGCTTCAGGTTTTGGGACCTCGCACCTTGCGGCGCGCCGCCGACGACTCAGGCCCCATAGACCGGTACCGGCGTCTCGGCGTCGGCGAGTAGTCCCCGCACCACCGGCCCGAGCTCGCCCGGTTCCCAGCGGGCGCCCTTATCGACCTCCGGCCCGTGCCGCCAGCCTTCCGCCGCCCGGATGATACCACCTTCCACCTCGAACACCCGTCCGGTGACGTCGGCGGACTCCGCGCTGCCGAGCCACACCACCAGCGGAGAGATGTTCTCCGGCGCCATGGCATCGAAGCCGGACTCGGGTCTGGCCATCATCTGGGCGAACACGGTCTCGGTCATCCGGGTGCGTGCCGCCGGGGCAATCGCGTTGACGGTCACGCCATAGCGGCCCATCTCGGCCGCGCCGACCAGGGTCAATGCGGCAATCCCGGCCTTGGCAGCGCTGTAATTACCCTGCCCAACGCTGCCCTGCAGTCCCGCCCCGGACGTGGTGTTGATGATCCGGGCATCGACGCGGTTGCCCGCCTTCGCCAGGCCACGCCAGTAGGCCGCCGCATGCCGGATGGCGGCGAAGTGCCCCTTGAGATGCACCGCGACGACAGCGTCGAACTCCTGCTCGCTGGTGGTGGCGATCATCCGGTCACGCACGATCCCGGCGTTGTTCACCAGCACGTCCAGACCACCGAAGGCGTCAACCGCGGTCTGGATTAGTCCGGCCGCCGCGGACCAGTCCGCGACGTCCGAGCCGTTTGCGACGGCCTGTCCACCATGGGCGGTGATCTCGTCGACGACCTGCTGGGCCGCGCTCCCCCCGCCGGCCGGCGATCCGTCGAGGCCGACCCCGATGTCATTGACCACCACCCGCGCTCCCGCAGCGGCCAATGCCAGGGCATGGGCGCGGCCGATACCACCGCCGGCACCGGTGACGATGGCGACGCGACCGTCAAGCAAACCCATTTCCACGTCTCCTCAGTTCTCGGCGTTAGTTGTTGGCGTTCGAAACCGATAGATAGGGCGGCGGTTCGCCCCCACCGTGGACCGCCAGCGTGGCACCGCTGATGTACGACGCGGCATCTGATGCCAGAAATGCTGCAGCCCAACCTATTTCGGTCGGATCAGCAAACCGGCCCAGGGGCACCGTTGAGGCCACCACAGCTTGCGAGACGCTATCGCCGTAGAAGAGTTCAGCCTGCTCGGTCGCGACCATACCGGCCACCACGGCGTTCACTCGGACCTTTGGCGCCCATTCGACGGCCAACGATGTGGTGAGACTGTCCACACCCGCCTTGGCGGCGCCGTAGGCGGCCGTGCCCGGGGACGGGCGGCGCCCACTGACGCTGGAGATCGACACGATCGCTCCGCCGCGAGACTGCTTCTGCATGACGGCATTCACTGCCTGCGAGACGTGCAGCATGCCGAGCAGATTCAGTTCGATCACTTTCTGGTGGAATCGCGGTGAGGCATCGGCGGCCGGCACGTGCGGTGACCCGCCCGCGTTGTTGACCACGACGTCGAGCCGGCCGTGCCGTTCGACGATGGCCTCGATCAGCGACCCCACTGCATCAGGGTCGCGAATATCGCAGCTGTGGAACTCGTACGGCAGACCCTCGACCGGGCGCCGGGCGCAGGTGATGACGGTCGCGGCCTGACCGGCGAAGACGGCGCTGATTCCGGCGCCCACCCCGCGTACCCCGCCGGTCACCAGCACCACGCGGTCCGCAAGCCCGAGGTCGAAGTGGTCCGGCACTGTGCTAGCGTAACCTACCAAGCAAGTGCTTGCTTAGGGCGCCAGGAGCTGTATGCCAATCACATCCTCCACCGTTGAGCCCGGGATCGTCGCTGTGACAGTCGACTACCCGCCGGTCAACGCCATCCCGTCGCGCGGCTGGTTTGACCTGGCCGATGCCATCACCACAGCCGGGAACGAGGAGATCACCCGCGTGGTCGTCCTGCGCGCCGAGGGCCGCGGTTTCAACGCCGGTGTGGACATCAAGGAAATGCAGCGGAGCAAAGGGTTCGGTGCGCTGATCGAGGCCAACCGCGGCTGCTTCGCGGCGTTCAAGGCTGTCTATGAGTGCGCGGTCCCGGTCGTCGCAGCGGTCAACGGATTCTGTGTCGGCGGCGGAATCGGGCTGGTGGGCAACGCCGACGTGATCGTGGCCTCAGATGATGCGACGTTCGGTCTGCCGGAAGTCGAGCGCGGAGCCCTGGGCGCGGCCACCCATCTGTCCCGGCTGGTGCCGCAGCACATGATGCGCAGGTTGTTCTTCACCGCGTCGACCGTCGATGCGGCGACGCTGCACCACTTCGGCTCGGTGCACG
This sequence comes from uncultured Mycobacterium sp., assembly GCA_964527015.1. Taxonomy (GTDB): domain Bacteria; phylum Actinomycetota; class Actinomycetes; order Mycobacteriales; family Mycobacteriaceae; genus Mycobacterium. The sequence goes on from CAZGPT010000014.1 coordinate 30,455, forward strand.
AGGTGGTGCCTCGCGCGGACCTCACCGAGGCGGCACTGCGAGTGGCCCGAGACATCGCCGATAAGGACACGAGAGTGATCCGGGCGGCCAAGGAGGCGCTGAACCTCATCGACACCCAGCGGGTCAACTCCAGCTACCGGATGGAACAGGGCTTCACCTTCGAACTGAACCTGTCCGGGGTTTCCGACGAGCTGCGCGATGATTTCGCCGGCACCACGAAGTCGGACCAATAATGAGAGATAAGCGCACCAATCTCGACGACGCGGTCAGCCACATCGAAAGCGGGATGACCATCGGCATCGGCGGCTGGGGATCGCGGCGTAAACCGATGGCATTCGTCCGGGCGCTGCTCCGGAGCGATGTCACCGACCTGACCGTGGTGGCCTACGGCGGACCCGATATCGGACTGCTGTGCTCAGCAGGCAAGGTCCGCAAGGTCTACTACGGGTTCGTCTCGCTGGATTCCCCGCCTTTCTACGACCCGTGGTTCTCCCGGGCCCGCACCAGCGGCTCGATCATCGCCCGCGAAATGGACGAGGGCATGTTGCGCTGCGGGTTACAGGCCGCCGCCAGTCGACTGCCGTTTCTGCCGATCCGGGCCGGGCTGGGCAGTTCGGTACCCGACTTCTGGGACGGTGAGCTCAAGACCGTCCGCTCGCCCTATCGCACCGGCACGGCAGCATTTCACTCCCACGAGGAACTCATCGCCATGCCCGCGCTGCGGCTCGATGCCGCACTCGTCCACCTGAACCTGGGCGACCGGTTCGGCAACGCCGCCTACACCGGCATCGACCCGTACTTCGATGACTTGTTCCTGATGGCCGCCGAGCGGCGCTTGGTGTCGTTGGAACGGATAGTGTCGACCGCCGAGCTCGTCGAGGAGGTTGCGCCACAGGCCCTTCTGGTCAACCGGATGATGGTCGACCACATTGTCGAGGCACCGGGTGGCGCGCATTTCACCAGCGCCGCAGACGATTACGATCGCGACGAGAAGTTCCAGCGGCATTACGCCGCAGCCGCCGGCGACGACACCAGCTGGGCGGAATTCGTCACGACCTATCTCTCCGGCACTGAGACCGACTACCAGGCGGCGGTACGTGGCTTCACCGGGCAGCAGGGGGCGTCATGATCGAGGTGAGTCGCGCCGAGGTCTGTGTGGTCGCGTGCGCGGAGCTGTTCCGCGACGCCGGCGAGATCATGATCAGCCCGATGACCACTGTCGTCTCGATCGGTGCCCGGTTGGCCCGGCTGACGTTCTCCCCCGATATCCTGCTCACCGATGGGGAAGCCCGGCTGTTGGCCGAGACACCGGCGATCGGCGTGGGGGGCGCCGTCGAAGGGTGGATGCCGTTCGGCCGGGTTTTCGACACCCTGGCCTCTGGACGGCGGCATGTGGTGATGGGGGCCAACCAGATCGACCGGTACGGCAACCAGAATCTCTCGGCGTTCGGCCCGCTGCAACATCCGACCCGGCAGATGTTCGGGGTGCGCGGGGCTCCCGGCAACACCATCAATCACGCCACGAGCTACTTCGTCGGAAACCACACCAAACGAGTCTTCAGCGACGCCGTCGATGTGGTGTGCGGTATCGGCTGGGACAAGGTCGATCCGGACAACCCGGCCTACCGCTTCGTCGACGTTCACCGGGTGGTGAGCAACCTCGGCGTCTTCGACTTCGACGGACCCGGGCATACGATGCGCGCCATATCGGTGCACCCCGGTGTGGATCGGGCACAGATTCAAGCCAATACATCCTTCGAGGTGCATGGTCTCGATGACGCGCCGCACACCCGGCTGGCAACCGGGGCCGAACTTGAGCTGATCCGCCGAATCGATCCGAATGCGCTGCGAGACAGGGAAGTGAAGGTATGAGAATCCAGACCGCGCTGACCCGCCTGGTCGGCATCGAACACCCGGTCGTCCAGACCGGGATGGGCTGGGTGGCCGGCGCACGGTTGGTCTCAGCCACTGCGAATGCCGGCGGACTCGGCATTCTTGCGGCCGCGACGATGACCATCGACGAACTGGCCACAGCGATCGGTAAGGTGAAATCGGCCACCGACCTGCCGTTCGGGGTCAATATCCGCGCCGATGCCGGCGATGCCGGCGATCGCGTCGAACTGATGATCCGCGAAGGTGTCAAGGTGGCCTCGTTCGCGCTGGCCCCCAATCCCGAAATGATCGCATCTCTCAAAGAGGCCGGGGCCGTGGTTATTCCGTCGGTCGGCGCCGCTAAACACGCCCGGAAGGTGGCCGGATGGGGTGCCGACGCCGTCATCGTCCAGGGCGGCGAGGGCGGCGGTCACACCGGGCCGGTCGCCACCACCCTGCTGCT
>CAZGPT010000015.1:0-32673 GCA_964527015.1 uncultured Mycobacterium sp.
CCCAGGAGAGCGGGTAGCCTGCGCAACTCCTTGACCAGCTAGTCAACCTGCGCAGCAGACCCAACATTCGGTTCAACAGGCGCGCTGGCCGATTAGGGCTGATAATCAGCTCACACCCGAGCCAGGAGGAGCATATGACGGCCCCGTCAATCGGCCTGATCCAGCAGATGCTGCGCCGACGGCCCGTCGTCGGCGCGCCCGTGGCCCACGGCGCTTCTCCTGAGCTGAAGCGCACGATCGGCACGTTCCAACTCACCCTGTTCGGTGTCGGCGCCACCGTGGGAACGGGAATCTTCTTCGTGCTGTCCGTAGCGGTTCCAGAAGCCGGCCCCGGGGTCGTTGCCTCGTTCGTAATCGCCGGAATCGCGGCGGGACTTGCCGCGGTCTGCTACGCCGAACTCGCTTCAGCCGTGCCGATTTCCGGGTCCACCTACTCGTACGCCTACCTCACTCTCGGCGAGGTGGTCGCCATGGGTGTGGCGGCCTGCCTGCTGCTCGAATACGGTGTCTCGGCTGCCGCGGTCGCGGTGGGCTGGAGTCAGTACGTCAACAAGCTGCTCGACAACTTCTTCGGCCACCACCTGCCCCAGGCTCTTTCCGCCGCTCCCTGGGGTGAGGCGTCCCCGGGAATCATCAACCTTCCCGCTGTGGTGCTGGTCTGGTTGTGCGCCTTCCTTCTCATCCGCGGAGCCAGCGAGTCGGCCAAGGTCAACACCATCATGGTGATGATAAAGCTGAGCGTTCTGGTGATGTTCTCCGTTATCGCCCTGACGGCCTTCGACGCCGATCGGTTCGCTGAATTCGCACCCTTCGGTGTCGCCGGAATCAGCGTCGCGGCCGGCACGATCTTCTTCTCCTACATCGGCCTGGATGCGGTATCCACCGCCGGTGACGAAGTCAAAAATCCGCAGAAGACCATGCCCCGGGCGATCTTGGCCGCGCTAGTGACCGTGACGACGGTCTATGTGGTGGTCACCGTGGCTGCACTCGGCGCCCAGCCCTGGCAGGATTTCAGTGGCCAGGAAGCCGGCCTGGCCGCGATTCTCGACATGGTCACCGGAGCCCAGTACTGGGGCACGGTTTTGGCGGCCGGCGCAGTGATTTCGATCTTCTCGGTCACGCTGGTGGTCCTGTACGGCCAGACCCGAATTCTGTTCGCCATGGGCCGAGACGGCCTGCTGCCCCCGCTGTTCGCCAAGGTCCACCCACGCAGCATGACGCCGGTGAACAACACCATCATCGTCGCGGTGGTGATCAGCATTCTCGCCGGCTTCGTCCCACTGGACTATCTGGCCGACATGGTGTCCATCGGCACCCTGGTCGCGTTCATCGTCGTGTCCGTCGGCGTGATGGTGCTACGGGTCCGTGAACCCGATCTGCCCCGCGGTTTCAAGGTGCCCCTGTATCCGGTGACACCCGTTTTGTCGGTCCTGGCGTGTGGGTACATTCTGTTCAGCTTGCACTGGTACACCTGGCTGGCATTCTCCGCCTGGGTCGTCGTAGTGCTGGTGTTCTACTTCGCCTGGGGCCGCCACCACAGCGCGCTGAATCGCGTTGGCGACGACGTGATCTCCCCCCCGACAGATGCCGACGACGGTGACGTTCTGACGCGGCCGGAGCACTGACGACGGCGACCGCCTGGCGTCAGGCGACGGGTATCAATCCGAAAGCAGATTGCCCTTTCGGCCTTCCAGCGGAGTTTCGCCGGCGATCTTGCCGATCACCCGTCCCGGCCAGGCATAAGGCTGGCTGTGGCGAGCAAAGAGCCGCCCGTCGGTCTCGGCCCGCAATTCCGTCTCCTCGCCAAGCGGATCGATCACCGTAGCGACGAGATCGCCCTTGTGGACCACATCGCCCAGCCGACGGCGGTAGGCGACGAGTCCCGCGACCGGCGAGCGCAATTGCGCCATCGCCGTCAGCGCCGTGGCACGGCAGGACAAACGCGGGTGCCCGCCCGACCCATCGACAAAGCCGCGTCCCTGCAACATCCGCAACAGCGCTGTGGCTTGATCGGCGGCGCGTTCGGGATCGACATCGTCGTTGCTGCCCAGTTCCAGCGTCGCGGCGAGGCAGGCCGGCGGAATGGGCAGACCCGGGTGGTTCGCGGCCAGCACCCACCATGGACTGGCGCAGGCCTCATCGAAAGGGCTGCCGCCCGACACCTCTGAGAGCAGGACCGCTCGTGCATCGATCGCCGCGGCGATGTCCTCGGCCGCCGGCCACAACGCCGGGCCGACATACATGTGCGGCTCAGCCTGGTTGTCGGCGTGGAGATCGAGCACGAGGTCGGCATCATGGGCAAGTGTCAGCAATCTGTGGCGCAGATAGGCCAACGCTCCGTCCGGCTGCATCGCCGCAAGCCGCGCGGACATCGCGGCCCGGATCGTTTCGACGTTCGACGCGGCGTCCGGCCCCAGCGACAGGCTTCCGAGGTCTGACAGATCGGCATAGTTCCGGTTGAAATTTTCCCCCGTGCCGCTTTCGATCCGGCCGGACACGAAGCTCGTTTCAGTCTGAGCCAGGCCGATCGGGTTTGCCTGGGGCACCAGCAGGATTTCACCATGGACCCCGCCGCGAGCTTCCGCTTCGGCCAGATGCCCGGCCAGAATGCGCAAGACCAGCATGCCGGGGAACTCGTCGGCATGAAGTCCGGCCTGCAAATAGGCTTTCCCACCCGTCCCCGCCGCACCGAAGCTGAGTACGGTCAGGCGATGCGGCGAGCCCGGCAGATCGTAAATCTGGCGCATCGCCCTCTCACTCCACCCGTCTCACTCCGTCTGCTGAGCGTCCGACTCGCCGACCGGAGACACGAATACGTCCGACTCGCCGACCGGAGACACGAACACGTCCGACTCGCCGACCGGAGGCACAAACCCATCCGGCTCGCCGACCGGAAGCACAAATACGTCCGTCTCGTAATAGTCCGCACATGCGGCATGCAGGCGATCGTTCAACTCGCCGTCCGTTGCCACCGCCACTGCGATCAAATTACGGCCGGGGGGCATGTCGCGCAGTTCGATCCGCTGCGCATCGAGAAAGGCCGCCACGCCGGCCTCGCCCAGTTCCGGCAGTTCCACGGCGGCCTCGATGACCGCGAGCGGCGAGGTGTAGCGCGGCCCTGCGGCGCTGATGGCAGGGGCGGTTGCAGCCGCTTTATCAGCATCGGAAAGCAGCGCGGCCAGAGTGGTCCCATCGAAATACATGACTGTCCATTTCTTTCGTTTTATCCGTGCCGATCACGGATGCTCTCAATATCGAGACGGCCGGTGCCGTCCTCATGTGACTTATAGACCAAAGCAATGTGCGCTTCGTGTGTGACACCAGGCGCGGCCGCCGGACCCACATTCCCGATACAGTCTTCGATTAGTTCGGCCACCAGTGTATCCAGCATTGCGGCGGAGGCGGAAACCGGCGCCTGCCGGGCGACGGTCCCGGCCGCCATGTCGATGACATCGCCTGGGCCGGCAAAACACAGCCTGGTGCCGGGCGCGATGAAATCGTCGCCCGCAAGCTCGGTTTTGAGCGGATCGATCTCGACCAGGACGGCGCCGCGGGCGCCGATCGCGGTGAGTTTGCTGTTGTCGTGGTTGGCGATGACGCCGCTGTCTTCCAGAAGGCCGAGCCCAAAGCGTATGCCTTCCTCGGCGCAGGCGACGGCAAGGCGGCCGAGGCGGCGCCGAGACGCAAGTTTCTGGTCGACGATCGCGGCGCCGAACAATCCCAAACCTTCCTGGAGCACCAATCCGCGCCGCCCCATATCTGAGGCAATGCCAAAGCGCAGCGCTTCGAAGGAGGTGCCGCCGCCGATCATGAAACCGGACAGCGCCGAGGCCGCACCACCGACCCCGACGATCATCGCTCCGGCCGCCCGCGCCCGCGCAATGGCCATCAGTAGCGGCGTGACCTCGCCACGGTAGAGCAAGGATTCCACCAGCCGGATCTGGTTGCCCCCGGTCAAGACGATGGTGCGAAGGGCGGCGATCTGCTCGACCAGCGCTTCCTCGCGCATCAGGCGATCAACGTTGTCGATGGTGACGCCCAGGTCAGTGGCCTCGACGCCGTGGCTGCGCAAAGCGCAGATGTAATCATTAGCGGACTCGCGGGGCTCGGCGGAAGCGGCGGCAATGACACCCACCGGCCCCTCGCACCGCGATGCCAGCTCCGAAAGCAGCAGGCTGCCGCGGTCGAGCGGCGCCGAGCCCAGCATCGTCACGCGCGCCTGCAACCCCGGCTTCGCCCCATAGTCGCGGGATAGCGCCGCCCGCCGATTCTCTGCCAGTTGCGCCGCATCGAGCTGGCGCGTCCGCATGCTGGCGCGAAAATCCACCGCCGTCATGCGGAAATCACCCCCGTCGCCGGGAATATAGGCAACCGCACGGCCACCCTTACGGGAAATTTCGACGCTGGTGGCGAAACCCTCGCGGGGCTCTATCGCACGGGCGCGATCCGCCGGATAGGCCGCGGGATCCCCCAGCACCAGCCGCGCCATGAGGTCATAAAGCGTGTAGGCGCCGAAGACGTTGCGGAGCGAACGTGCGGGGGCGTTGTAGGTGATGTCGCGCTGGGTCACCGGCCGTTTGCCCGGGCCGGGCCCGACCTCGCCTGTATCCAGGTTGTAGCTGTCACCGTTGTCGGCATAACTGATACCGATGTTTTCAATCATCTTGCGGCTACCGTCGATCTTCACCTCCGCAAGGTCGAACACGAACACACCATATTCGCCGATCACTCGCGCAGTCTTGCCCTCGACGAACAGCGCGGTGTTTTCGTCGATACCGAATCCGCGCGTCGCACCGGACTCCTGCATGCCGACGACCATCCGGCCGAACCGGCCGCGCTTGATGAAATGCTGGTCGACCATGCCCCATGTGAAGAAGCCGAGCCCCGGCGCCAGCAGCATTCCGGGCTGGTCCGCATCGCCGACCACACCATAGGTCGCAGCTTCCAGCGACGTGCCACCGGAAAACATCACCTCGGACATGATGGCGGCCCCGGCACTCGATCCGGCGATCAGCGAACCCTTGCGCTGCGCTTTGCGGATCGCTTTGAGCACCCGGCTTTCTCGACCGTACGGCGCCAGTGCCCCGGTGATCAGAGCCTGGTCGCCGCCGGTGAAGTAGACGCTGCCGTAGTCCTCGACGAGATCGGCGATAGCCTTGTCCTGGGCGGCTGCTGCCGCCCCGGGGCCGTGCACCCCGGCCTGGACGGCATCGAGGCCATGTTCGCGAAACACGCCGACGGTTTCGGTGCCGACCTCGTCGGGCTCCGAAGACGCCGTAGCGAAGACGACGATCCTTCCGCTCGCCAGACGGCGCATCTCGTCATAGATAGCGTCATTGTCGTCTTCCAGACGGCCACCGATGATAGCCAGTTTCGGGGTGGCGGTCCCACGATGAGTGAATGAAATTCTGCTGAGCCGCCGTGTCATTTCGCCGGAACGAGCAGCACGCCGCGATCGTCCGACGTGAGAACGAAGCCGTCGGGAACGTCGAACGAGGATGCCGCCAGACGCTTTGCGACGGGCTCCGGTCCGGGCAATGTGAATTTCGGCTTGAAGTGAACGATCTGCTTCCAGCAGCGCGTGATCGCCTCGCAGAAGTACAGCACCAGATCATCGGGCTGCGCCTGCGCAAGCGCCGCGTCCAAGGCCTTGTCCTCCTCTTCGACGATAGTGATCGCATCAGGCGCGACACCCTCGGCAATCAGGGCGTCCCGCAACAGCCTGGGAATTTCGTCAGGCCCGCGGTCGCGCAGATTGTCGTCGCGGTGGCAGATATAGATGTCGAAATGGCCCGCTACCTTAGCCGCAATCGCCGCGGCGTCCTCGTCGCGCCGGTCGCCCGGGCAGGTCACGCCGACGATCCGGCGCCCGCGCGGCTTGAGCCTGTCGACCACGTCGACCATGGCCCCCACCGCCGCCTCGTTGTGCCCGTAGTCGAGGATCACCCGGAAACCGTGTTCATCGAAGACATTCATCCTCCCCGGGCTCTGGAAGAAGCTGTTATCGAAGGTACGCAATCCGGTGTGGACCTGATCCAGTGTCTTGCCGAGCGCATAGGCCATACCGGCTGCGAACATGGCGTTTTCGACGTTGTGAAGCGCCTTGCCCTCCAGCGTCGCCGGGATGAGGTGGGTCCACATCAGCGGCATCTGGGTTCCGTTGTCATAAATCACGATCTGATCGCCGTTGAGCCCCTGCTCAAGAACGACCGCGGGTTTGCCGAGCCGGATATGTTCGCGCACCAATTCATGCTCCGGGTTGCGCGTCACGTACATGACCTGCTTGGCGGGCGAGAAGGCCGCCATTCTCAGGGTCTGCTCGTTATCGGCGTTCAACACCACCGTGCCGCGGGTCACCTCCGCGACGACGCGTTTGACCCGGGCAAGGCCGTCAAGAGTGTCGATGCCGCCGAGCCCCAGATGGTCGGAGGCAACGTTCAGCACCGCGCCCACATCACAGAAGTTGTAGCCCAAGCCGGAGCGGACGATGCCGCCGCGCGCCGTCTCCAGGACCGCGATGTCGACCGAGGGATCGCGCAGCACCATGTTGGCCGACAGCGGCCCGGTCATATCGCCCTTGACGGTCACGTTGCCGTCGATCACCACGGCGTCGGTCGAGGTCTGCCCCACCACATGACCCGCCATTTTCAGGATGTGTGCCAGCATGCGCGAGCACGTGGTCTTGCCGTTCGTTCCGGTCAGGGCGGCGATCGGAACCCGCGCCTGGGTGCCCGGCGGGAAGAGCATGTCCATGATGGCCCCACCCACATCGCGTGGCGTGCCCTCGGAGGGCGCGATATGCATGCGCAGGCCGGGTCCCGCATTGATCTCGCAAATACCGCCGCCGGTCTCGCGATAGCTCTTGGTGATATCGGTGGTCAGGAAATCCACCGCGCCGACATCCAGCCCGATCGCCAGGACCGCCCGCTCGGCCATCAACTTGTTGTCGGGGTGGATCGTATCGGTGACATCCACCGCCGTGCCGCCCGTCGAAATATTCGCAGTCTTGCGCAGATACACCTCTTCACCCTCGGCGGGGACCGTCTCTGGGGTGTAGCCCTTTTCCTCGAGCAAGCCCTTCGCCTGATCGTCGAGTTCGAGCCGGGTCAGCACATTTTCATGCCCGACGCCGCGGCGCGGGTCCTGATTGACGATGTCCACCAACTCGGCAATGGTGTGGCGCCCGTCACCCTTCACATGCCCCGGCACCCGGCGCGCGGCGGCGGCGAGTTGGCCGTTGACAACCAGAAGCCGGTGATCGTCGCCGCGCAGCATGGTCTCCACCACCACGCCCGGTCCTTCGGCATCGGCGGTCTCGAAGGCGGCGGCGATGCCGTCCTCGGACATGATGTCAACGGTGACGCCCCGGCCGTGATTACCATCAAGCGGCTTGACGACCACGGGATAGCCGATGCGTTCGGCCGCCCCCATCGCCTCGTCCGCGCTGTAGACCAGTCGCTGCCTCGGCACGGGCAGACCGAGATCGGCAAGGAGGCCGTTGGCGAGACTCTTATCGGAAGCGATTTCGACGGCGATATGCGAGGTTTTCGACGTCAACGCCGCCTCGATCCGCTGCTGATATTTACCCTCGCCGACCTGGATCAGGCTGGCATCGTTGAGCCGGTAAACCGGAATGTCGCGGGCTTGGGCCGCACGCACCAATTCCATGGCCGAGGGCCCCAGAGAACGCCTTTCGGCGTAGGCCAGGAAATCCTCGACGTCTTTGTCGAGCTCGGGAGCCTCGTCGTCGGCTTCCTGAGGGTGCCTGGCGATGGCCGCGAGCATGTCGCAGGCAACCTCGCCGGCCTCGATACCGATGTCCTCATTGCCATAGCTGTAGAACACCTCGACGACGTCCGGGTCACCCGTCGGCTCCGACCACGCCAGTGTGCAGTCAATGCCGGCGGCATGCTGAAGCGCCAAAGCCAGCCTCGCGACCAGATCACCAACGGAAAGCTGCTCGCCGGCGCGCAGTGCATCGAGCCATTCGGCCTGTTCCAGCGCGAGCCCCGGCAGCACCACTGCCAATCTGTCGATAACCCCCGCCCCCAGTTCCGTGAGGGTTTCCGCATAGCTCGGCTTGACGTCCAGCTTGAGCAGGATCACCGCCTCCCGCGCATGAACGTTAGGACCGACATAAACCGAAGTGGAGTTGATATCCAATGGAGGCATCCTCATCAAGCGTCGGGCATCTGTATGCAAGAACGGGGTCGGACGAAGCCGCGCAACACAATCCAGCCAACCGCAAGTCGGAGCGCCGCGGTCGTCCGGCCGGGTCTCAGGCTCACTTCCTGAAGCTCATCGCTCCAAGCACGAGTAACCCTACCGCCCAGTCCCCAATCCCGCCGGATGGAAGGCGTCGATATTTTAAGCGCGCCGCTCTCCGTATCAACCCGTGCTGGGGCAGCACTGAAATAGGCTCTTGGCCGTCCAGCCGCCGACTCCCCGACCGACCCTGCGCCCCCTTGCTGAGCGCGACCACCATCGCGCGACTTGTCGCGCTGGTTTTACCGGCAGGTATCGGTCTGAGCGATGCGCGCGGAGGTCCGGCGCGGAGGTCACCGGAGCCCGGTCACGGCTGAGTTTTGTGTTCTGCACGACCGCGGGTACGCCACAGGCTGGCGACGGTCGTAATGACCAGCACCGCGGCGATGACGCCGATCGACATCTGGGTCGAGATTTCCGGCACCTCGACGTAGCCGCCATTGTTGATGAACGGAAGGGTGTTCTTGTGCAGCGCGTGCAGCACCAGCTTGACCCCGATGAAGCCGAGGATGATCGCCAGACCGGCCGACAGGTAGACCAACCGGTCCAGCAGCCCGCCGATGAGGAAGTACAGCTGGCGCAGACCCATCAACGCGAAGGCATTGGCCGTGAAGACGATATAAGGCTCCTCAGTGAGTCCGTAGATCGCCGGGATCGAGTCCAGGGCGAACAACAGGTCGGTGAAGCCAATGGCGATCAGAGCCAGCATCATCGGGGTGACGGCCCGCTTGCCGTCGATCCGGGCGAGGAACCTGTCCCCGTTGTAATCATCGGTGGTCGGCACGAAGCGACGGACCAGGGTGACCAGTCGGTTCTCTCGTTGCACCTCGATCTCGCGCTCGTGGCCGCTGTCCCGTGCCAGCTTGAGTGCGGTGCCGATGAGGAAAATGCCGAAGATGTAGAACACCCAGCTGAAGGCGTTGATTGCGGCGGCTCCGACGGCGATGAAACCCCCGCGCATGACCAGTGCCATCACGATGCCGATCAACAGTAATTTCTGCTGGTAGGCCCTTGGTACCGCGAACGAGGCCATGATGATGGTGAACACGAACAAGTTGTCGACCGAGAGGGCTTTCTCGGTGACGTAGCCGGCGAAGTACTCGCCGCCGTACTGCCCGCCCCACTGCCACCAGATGAAGAATCCGAAGATCACCGCCAAAGCGATGTACACCGTCGACCAAATGGCCGATTCGCGAAAGGTCGGATCGTGCGGAACCCGGACGTGGGCAAAGAAGTCGAAGACGAACAGACCCAAGATCACAACGCAGGTGATGACCCATACCTGGGTGGACACGCCCATGGCGCGAAGTATTCGGGAAGTCAGGTTCGTACGTCAAACGATGCTCGCCGCGCCGTCAGCGCGAAAAACAGCCAGGACACCAGCACGGCGAGGAGAACCGCAGCCTGGACGTAGCCTGCCGCAGCCGCGGGGTAAACCACACCGGTGATGTAGTGGTCGATGAAACCCGCCGAACTCAGTGGCCCCATACCCGCCCCGGATCGGGCCCAGCGCTCGAGATCGGTAAGCGGACACCCGAGGCCGATGGTCACACTGCCCATCGCCCACAGCACAACCGGCAGGTGCAACCAGATACTGCGGCGCCAGCGGAGCGCAAGGAAGCCGCCACTGGGCAGGTAGATCAGGAACGCGAAGTGGGCGGCCGCCACCAGCAACACCAGCGCGACGAAAACCGGGCGCACGAGACCGAGCCTAAACCGAGCCCAAGCCCTGTCGGAACCGGGACGTACCGCGAAGACGTACCGTGAACGGGTGCCCGCGGCGTTGTTCCTCCACAACGACCCGTCAGCGCCGGCGGCGCTGCTCGGTGAGGCCTTCACCGAATCCGGTTTCGATATCAGCACGTTTGATGTGCTACCGGCCGGCCGGCCCGATGATCCGGCGGTCGACACCGTCTTCCCCGACCCGCTCGACTATGACGTCATCGTGCCGCTGGGAGCCCGCTGGGCGGTCTACGACGACCGGATCGCGCAACGCTGGGTGGCCGATGAGATCGCGATGGTGCGCCATGCGCTGTCCTCGGGCGTGGGGGTGCTCGGCGTGTGCTTCGGCGCGCAACTGCTGGCGCAGGCGCTCGGGGGCAGCGTCGCACGCTCGCCGCACCCGGAGATCGGCTGGCACGCGGTACACAGCGACAGAACCGATCTGGTCCCAGGGGGCCGCTGGTTCCAATGGCATTTCGATCGTTTCACCCCCCCGCCCGGCGCCGTGGAGATTGCCCGCAATCCGCGGGCCACCCAGGCGTTCGTCCGGGGTCGGGCACTGGGACTGCAGTTCCACCCCGAGGTGGACGGCGACCTCGTGGAACGCTGGATCGACGAGGACGACGACGCCGATATGACCCGACTGGGCCTTCGCCCCGAGGAGGTGCGAGCCGACACCGCGGCCCACGCCGAGGACGCAGCCCGGCGGCTACGTATGCTGGTCCGCGGCTTTGCCGGAATGCTGGCCCACGGCTCTGCCGGAATGCCGGCCCAGGACGGCCTCGATCAGCCGAACGGCCGCCGGTAGCGCGGCGGCCACCACCGGGCTCAGGCCGACGCCGTGCCCGGTGTCGGCGACGTCGATGGTCACCAACACCAGCTCGGCGGGCGCGCGTCCCAACGCGCGTCCCAATTCGTAGGTTTGCCGCACGCCGAGATCATGGGAACTCACCGGCGTCGATTCGGTCAGGTCGGTGATGGCGCACCGCCGGATCCGGCCCGGGACCGCGCCGTCCGCCGCATCCACCAGCACCGCCAACTCCGCACCCGTCCAAGCGTCCAGGATCGCCGCCGGCTCCGCGGCGCAGCTCACCGCGGGCATGCCGCGGACGGCCAGCTGCGCCGCCACCGCCGGTCCGATGCCGTCGTCACGGCGGAACTCGTTGCCGATCCCGATAACAACGCAGTCAGTCGACGCGGGGATCACCGCCGATCGACCGTGACCGTGAGAAAGTGGGTGGAGCAAGAGATACACGGGTCGTAATTGCGAATGGTCCGTTCGCACATCGCGGTGAGCGCCGCGTCGTCCAGGCCGGCATCGGACACCACCACCCGAGCCAGGTCGTCTTCGATCGCCGCCTGGTTCTGCGAGGTCGGCGGGATGATCTCCGCGGCGCTGACCAGACCGGCCTCGTCGATCTCATAGCGGTGATAGAGCAGCCCGCGCGGGGCTTCGCTGACCCCGTGGCCTACCCCGGGCCGGGCCTCGACCTCGACGAACGGCCGCGAAGGCCGCACGTAGTCCTCGACGATCCGCAATGCCTCCTCGACTGCGTAAACCACCTCGACTGCGCGAACCACGATGCTGCGAAACGGGTTTCGACACTCGGTTCCCAGCCCGGCCGCGGCGGCGGCCTCGCGGGCCAGCGGCGAGAGCTGCTGATGGTTCAGCGAGTAGCGAGCCAGTGGACCGGTCAGGTGACGGCGGCCGTCGAGGGTGGCATGCAGTGCGGTGGAGTGCGGCACCTGGCTCTCGCGGACATGCTCGCTGAACTCGGCCACATCGAACACCGGGCCGGCACTGCGGGCGATCACCCCGTCCTCGATGGCGTAGCGGGGAGCGGTCAGCGCCAGCAGTTCGTGCTCGACCCGCAGTTCGGGGAAGTCGAAACCGGCCACCCACGTGACGGTCTCCAGGGCGTCATCCAGTGCGCGCCGCAGCTGCTCGGCCAGCGGGGCGAGATCGGCACGGGCTGGAACCGAGTAGAACCCGCCGAGGCGGACGTTGATCGGGTGGATCGAACGGCCGCCTACCGCTTCCATCAGCCGGTTACCAGCCTTCTTCAGCGCCAGACCGCGTTCGACCGCCGCACGGTGATCCCGCGCCACCGTGAAGATATCCGGCGCGCCGAGGAAGTCCGGCGCGTGCAACATGTAGATGTGTAGGGCGTGGCTGTGGATCCACTCCCCGCAGTACAACAGCCGCCGCAGGGCGATCAGTTCCGGATCCAGCCTCACCCCGCAGGCATCCTCGATCGCGTTGCAGGCACTGACCTGATAGGCCACCGGGCAGATCCCGCAGATCCGGGCAGTCAGATCCGGCGGCTCGGTGTAGGCCCGTCCGCGCAGGAACGCCTCGAAAAACCGTGGCGGCTCGTAGATGTTGAGTTCGACGCGCTCGGGGATGCCGTTACGCAACTCGACGTGCAGGGCGCCCTCTCCCTCGACCCGGGTCAGGGCGCTGACCCGCAGGGTCCGGCGGGACTCGGTCATTCGGCACTCCGTTCGCCATCCCGGGCATCCTGGAACTGCGTCACGTTGAACGTGCTGAAAACCCGGTCGACCTCGCCTGCGGACATCCCGTCGCGGCGCAGCAGAGGAATCGTCGCACCCAGGTTCGGGGTGGCCGCCGGGCCGAAGCATCCGTAGCAGCCGCGGTGATGTCGGGGACACAACGCCCCGCACCCGGCGTGGGTGACCGGCCCCAGGCAGGCGATCCCCTCGGCGACGGTCACGCAACTGACCCCGGCTCGTTTACATTCGGTGCAGACCGTCGCCGACGGCAGTCGCGGTTTCCGGCCGACCAGCAGCGCGGCCAACGTATCGAGCAGTTGACCGCGGTCGATCGGGCAACCGCGCAGTTCGTAGTCGACGGGTACGTGCGCCGAGGCCGGGGTGGACGTCGCGAGGGTCTCGATGTAATCGGGGCGCGCGTAGACGACCGAGGCGAACTCGGCGACATCGGCGAAGTTGCGCAACGCCTGGATCCCGCCGGCCGTGGCACAGGCCCCGATCGTCACCAGCACACCGGATTGCTCACGAATCTCACGAATCCGCCGTTCGTCGGCCGGGGTGGTGATCGAGCCCTCCACCAGCGATACGTCATAGGGGCCGCCCATCACCGCACTCGACGCCTCGGCGAAGGCGGCGATCTGCACCTGCTCGGCGAGGGTCAGCAGTTCGTCCTCGCAGTCGAGCAGGGTGAGTTGGCAACCGTCGCACGAAGCGAACTTCCATACCGCCAAAGTGGGCATCTAGAGTTCCTCGACTTCCAGCAGGGGCCGGGCCACGTCGTAGCCCACCACCGGGCCGTCGCGGCACAGCAGCAACGGACCGAGCTGACAATGCCCGCACCACCCGATACCGCACTGCATATTACGTTCCAACGAGACCCGGATATCCTGCGCCGCAAGCCCCTTGGCGACCAAGGCCGATGCGCTGGAGCGCATCATCGGTTCCGGGCCGCACAGGAAGGCGGTGGTATTTTCTGGCTGCAACGCCATCTGGTGCAGCGGCTCGGTGACGAGGCCAACCTCGCCGGGCCACCCATGAAGCGGAACGTCAACGGTCAGGTGAGTCTCCAGCCGTGGATCGGACTGCCAGGCCCGGATTTCCCCGGTGTAGAGGAAGTCGCGTTGGGCGCGGGCGCCCGCGATCACGATCACGCGCCCGTAACTCCCCCGGTCGGCCAGAACTCCGAGCACCACCGGTCGCAGCGGGGCCAGTCCCACACCTCCCGCGACGATGACGAGGTCACGGCCCACGGCCCCCCGCAGGCCCCAACTGGTGCCGAACGGCCCCCGTACCCCGACCCAGGCCCCGGGCTCAGCCGCGCACAACGCGGCACTGACCGCGCCGACCGATCGGATGGTGTGGGTGATGGTTCCGTCGGTAACCGACGGGTCACCGCTGACCGAGATCGCGATCTCCCCGACACCGAACGCGTAGAGCATCATGAACTCGCCGGGGGCGGGCTGCGGCAGCGCCACCCCCTCAGGCTGTAGACACAGGGTCACCGAATCGATGTTCTCGGTCACCGCGGAGCGCACCCGATAGGGGACCGGCGTCATCGCGTGCACCGCGGGGCGCACCGCCACTTCAGTCATCGCCGCGCTCCCCCGATCCGGCGGCGCCGCCGGTATCCGACGCAGCCCGTTGCCGGTCGAGGACACCCATCTCCTCGGTGATATCGATGCCGGTCGGGCACCAGGCGATACAGCGACCGCAGCCCACGCACCCCGAGCTGCCGAACTGGTCGTGCCAGGTGCTCAGCTTGTGGGTGAGCCAGTGCCGGTACCGAGATGCTCCCGACCGACGGACCTCACCGCCGTGGACATAGGTGAAGTCGAATTCGAAACAGGAGGCCCATTCCGACCAGCGCTCGGCGTGCTCGCCCGCCAGGTCCGTGACATCGGAGTTGGAGGTGCAGAAGCAAGTCGGGCAGACCATGGTGCAGTTACCGCAGGTGAGGCAGCGGCTGGCGACCTCGGACCAGTGCTCGGATTCGCGGGAGTCCACGAGCAGCTGACGCAGATCGGTGTCGGGCATCTGGCGGCCCATCTTCGTTGCCGCGGCGGCGATTTCGGCAGCGGCCGCCGCGCACTCCTCGGGTTCGGCCGTCCGGTACGGCAGGTCGGCGAGCACCTCGGCGCCGATTTCGCTGCCCACCTCGACCAGGTAGCTGACCGTGTCACCGTCGATACGTTCGGTCAGTGCCAGGTCATAGCTCGGCGAGCAGGCCGGACCGGTGCCGGTGGAGGCGCAGAAACACAGGCCACCGGGCTCGGTGCAGTTCACCGCGACGATGAACGTCCCGTCGCGCCGTCCCTGATAGCTACCGTCCGGATGCGCACCGCCGACCATGACCCGATCCAGGATGGAGATCGCGGCCAGATCACAGCCCCTGACCCCGAGAAAGGCATAGCGGGGGTCGGGCTCATCGGCCTGATCATCCGCATCGGCCGCATCGACCGCATCCCGTCGGGTTGACCACAACCGTTGACGGGGAGGGTGCAGGAATTGTTTCCACGACTGCGGACCGGCCGAGTGCCCGAAGGCCGCGCGGTCGGCCCGGGTGCGCAACCGGTAGGTTCCCGGCGCCACATCAACTCCCCAACCCACCGGGAGGTCGTCGGCGCTATCGATCTCGGCGAGCACGATCGCGTTGTCGGCCACCGTCGGTCCCACCACCCGGTAGCCGCGCCGGCGCAGACCGTCGATCAGACGGCCCAGGCCCACCGTGTCGAATACCACCGGATCCCCGACATCCATGCCACCATCGTGCCCGAAATGGCGCGGGCGCGCGTGAGCCTTAAGTCCCGACGTGCCGCCCCTACAGCACGCCGGGCGCCGGGTCGTGGCCGAGTTGGTGTCCGAGTGCGTCGGAAACGGTCGGCTGGCGAAACCGGTGACCGAGCGAGTCGAGCTTGACCGGGGCGACTCGCTGATTGGCCTCGGCCAGTTCCACCGCTCCCTGTTTCCCAAGAAGTAAACGAGGACCAAGCGACGGTACCGGCAGTAGAGCGGGCCGGTGCATGGTCGTCGCCAGCGCGCGGGTGTAGTCGGCGTTACGCACCGGGTTGGGCGCCACTGCGTTGACCGGACCGGACAGCCGGGCGTCGTAGAGCGCCCGGTAGTAGATATCGAGAAGATCATCGATACCGACCCAGGACAGCCACTGCCGGCCGCTACCCAACTTTCCGCCCAGGCCGGCGGCGAACAACGGACGCAGCAGCCGCAGGGTCCCACCGGCGGCGGCCTGCACAATCCCGGTGCGAACCGTCACCACCCGTAGGCCGGCGTCGACGGCCGGGGAAGTCGCCGCCTCCCAGTCAGCCACCACATCGGCCAAGAAACCCTGCCCACGCGGGCTGTCCTCGTCGAGAACCGCATCGCCGCAATCATGACCGTAGAAGCCGATCGCCGAGGCACTGACGAATGCCTTCAGTCCCGAGGTCCCGGCGGCGATCTCGGTCAGCCGACGGGTCGGCTCGATTCGCGAGTCACGGATGGCCCGCCGGTGGGATTCGGTGAACCGACCGGCGATCGATGCACCCGCGAGGTGCACCACCGCGTCGACGCCTTCGAGCAGATCTACGGCGGGTTGGCGCGGATCCCAGCGTCGCTCATCGGCGCCGGCGGGCTCGCCCCGCACCAGCCTGATCACCCGGTGGCCGCCGGTAGTGAGGAAAGCCGTCAACGCGGTGCCCACCAGGCCCGAGGACCCGGTGACGCCGACCACCAACGATCCGGCGCCGGCGGCCGCGGCAGCGGAATGGGCGTCAAGATCCTCGGCGAGCTGGCGGTGCCGATAGGCGAAGGTGGAGCGTAACGCTGCGCCGGGCACCGTGGTGTCGACGATGTCATGCACCCGGGTCGTGCCGCCGCCGGCGTCGCTGTAGCGATGGGTGTGGCGCCACCAGCCGATGACCCGCGGCGGCAACGTCATCAGACCGTCCGACGACAGCACATCGACGAACTGGTAAGGCGGGTCGTAACCGGCGGGATCGTGTCGGGCAACCCAGCGCAGACCACCGGGCAGTCCGAGGATCGCCTGGCCGTCGGCCAGTGACTCGGTTTCCTTGACGACCCGCATCGGCTGCCAGGGCGGCACCAGCCGTCGCATGGCACCGCGGCGAGTGTGCCAGGCGAACACCTCATCGAGAGGGTGCGCGACGATGCTGGCGTACTCGATACTCATGACAACCCCTCGGCCCTTTTAAAGGTACGGATCGACTTACTGATCACTGCCCATCGCGTTGCTCATCAGCGCCATCCTCGTCGACGGCATGGATGGCGTCCTCCTCGGCCGGCACCGGAAATTCCGCTTCGTCATCGCTGGGCAGGTCATAGTCCGGTTCATCGTGCACCACCTCGTCCGGGTGGTCCTCGACTGCAATCTCGGCGACGAGATCATCATCCCCGTCCGGCCGATCGGCCTGGAGTTCAGCGCCGTCTGTATCTTCAGTGCCGTCGGCGGGCTCTGCGACCGGTTCGATCACCTCGGCTTCAGCGGGGATCTCGTTGGCCTGGTCTACCGAAGCCCCCGCGACGGCCCCGTCCGCCTCCGCCGGAACACGACGCTGCGCCCGGTCCCGGATGGCATCGATGATCAGCATCAGCACGCCGAGGGCGCTGGCACCGATACACACCCAGGCGACCACTTCATTACTGGTCGCCACGGCGGCCACCAGCGCCGCCAGGCCGATTACCGCCAGCACCAACGCGACAATCAGCATCGTCGCGCCTGCCTCGAAGCGGAGCTAATGCGCACTCCTGGAGGTACTAGCTGTATCCACCGTCGCCCGAGTCGACGGGTGCGGCCGAGCCGCGTTGACCCAGCTCCTCGAGCTGGGACTCCAGATAAGTCTTCAACCGGGTGCGGTACTCGCGCTCGAAGGTACGCAGCTGCTCGAGTCGACCCTCCAACACGGTGCGCTGCTGGTTGATGGTGTTCATCAATTCAGAGTGCTTACGCTCCGCATCCGCCTGCAGCAGATCGGCCTTCTCATGTGCCTGGCGCAGCTGAGCCTCAGACCGGGACTGCGCGTCAGACAGCATCGCGTCGGCACGCTGCCGAGCCTCGTTGACCGTGGTGTCGGCGATATAGCGGGCTTCGGAGACGATCTGATCGGCGCTGGCCTGGGCTTCGGCGACCATCTTCTCGGCGTCGGACCTGGCTGTGCCGGTCAGCCGGTCGGCGGTGTCCTGAGCCAGGCTGAGCACACGGGCGGCCTTCAGCCCCTCGTCTTCATTCGTCGAAGCGGTCTCCACCACCGGCTGCGCGACCGGCTCCGGCTCGGGCTGCTTGAGCGGGATGGCCTGGGTGGGCGGACCGCCGGCCCGGGCGGCCATCACATCCTGGTCGAGTTCACCCACCCGCTGGCGCAGGTCGGCATTCTCCTCGACCAGCCGGGCGAGCTCGGTCTCCACCAGATCGAGGAACGCGTCGACCTCGTCCTCGTTATAGCCACGCTTGCCGATGGGCGGCTTGCTGAACGCCACATTGTGCACGTCGGCCGGTGTCAGTGGCATATCTGCCCCTTCCGCTGGGACGGTGGATAGAAGTCGATCTGCAGTGTAGACCGACATCTGAGTCGCTCCGTACTTTAACTGGCGCCCATCCTGTCACACCAGACCCGCCGGTTACAGAAAGGCAGGGAATTAAGACCGAAACTCAGAGTTTCGCCAGAGGGCTCCGAGCAAGCCGGAACTTCCCGGGTTCTGCTCAGGCGGCTGCCCCGAAAGCCACCTGCATACCGATGAACGCCAGCAGCAGCAGCACCATGATGGAAAAGTCCAGCCGCACCGCACCGATCGTCAACTGCGGGATTATCCGGCGCAGCAGCTTCACCGGCGGATCGGTGACGGTCATGATGATTTCGAGGATCACCACGGTGAATCCGCGTGGCTGCCAGTCCCGGCTGAAAGATCGGATGAATTCCACGACGATTCGGGCGATCAGCAGCAGCCAGAACAAAAACAGCGCGAAGCCGAGGATTCCGAAGAACAGCTTCACCTGAGGGCGGTCCTTACCTGACGGCGGATGAGACGGAAGCCAGCACGGTGTGGTGCGGCGACCGCAAGCCTACCGATATCACCTACCGGTACCGCGACAGCCGCCCGAGCAGTGCCGGAAGCTCCCGAGAATTACGGGAACGGGAGCCATTGGAAGCTACCGATAGCTACTGATAGCTACTGATAGCTACTGATAGCTACTGATAGCTGTAGAAGCCGGCTTCGGCAATCCGGCGACGCTCCTCGGCGCTGACGTCGACATCGGCCGGGGCCAGCAGGAAGACCTTGGTGGCGACCTTGTCGAATGATCCGCGCAGCGCGAACGCCAGACCCGCAGCGAAATCGACCAGCCGCTTGGCGTCGGCGTTGTCCATCGACACCAGGTCCATGATCACCGGCTGCCCGTCCCGGAAACGCTCGCCGATGGTGCGGGCTTCGTTGTAGTCCTTCGGGCGCAAAGTGGTGATCTTCGACAGCGGGCTGCCCTCCTCGAACAGCATCGCCATTCGGCGCGGGTCCATCGCCAGGGCACCGCGGGTCGATCCGCGCAGTGCGCCGAACCGGGATGACGCGTGCGGACGGTCGAACTCCCGGGGCCGGAACCGCGGCTCATCGGTATAGCTCGGCCGGAAACCGCCGGTCGGAGGGTAGTCAGGATCGCGGTCGTCGTACTCGTGGCCGAGCCGGGGATCGCGGTCGTCGTACCGCCCGCCGTCGTACCCGTCGTCATCGGCGAACCGCTCCCCGCGTCGCGGGTACGCCCGACCCCGCGGTGCGCCGATCTCTCGCTCGTCGTCGTAATACTCGTCCTCATAGTCATCCATCGGCGCCATGCCGAAATAAGCCTTGACCTTATGGAGAGTGCTCATCCGCGGGACCCTTCTGCAGAACTTCGGTGTCGGTGGTGCTGATGTTTGTGATGAACCTGTGACTGGAGTGACTACTCAGGGAGACGTTAGAGGACGGGTGCCCATTAACGCCGTTCCGACACGCACACATGTCGAACCGTGTCGGACAGCTGCTTCCAGATCCCCGGACATGCCGGCGGACAGTTCGGTGGCGCCGGGATGACTGATCAGCACACGACGATGCTCGGTCGCCAGGGTCGCGAACGCGCGGTCGGGATCAGCACCCAGGGGCGGGACCGCCATCAGGCCGACCAGCTCGAGGGCGCTGCTGTCGGCGACCTGGCCGCACAGCAGATCCACCGCCGCCGGATCACCAATGTCGACTCCGCCGCGAGCGGTGTCACCGTCGAGGCTGATCTGCACGAATACCCGGAGCCGACCCTGTCGACATCCGTTGGCCAGCGACTCGGCCGCGGCACCTCCCAGTGCCGAGACCACTCTGACGGTGGACACCGAGTGAACCGTATCCGCCCATGCCGCAATGTTTTTGGCCTTGTTCCGCTGAATCTGTCCGACCATGTGCCAACTCACCTGAACCGGGTTCGCCTCGGTCGCGACCAACGTGTCGAACTCGGCGATCTTCGCCGAGGCCTCCTGCTCCCGTGACTCGCCGAAGGCGCGGCAACCCAGCCGCCAGAGGATAGCGACATCCCTGGCCGGGAAGAATTTGGTGATCGGCAGTAGTTGGATTTCGGTCACCGGACGCCCGGCCGCGTCCGCCGCATCGGCCAGTCGCGACCGCACCGCTGCCAGACCCAGCGTCAGTTCCGCGAGCCGATCGGAGAAGGCCCGGTCGGTCACTGGATCCACACCAGCGAGGCCAACCGACCGGTCGGAGCGTCTCGGCGATGACTGAACAGTGCCGGATCGGCCACCGTGCAGCGGGGGTCGATATCGACCGCGGTTATCCCGGCATCGATCAACTGGCGCGCGATACCGGCCCGCAGGTCCAGGCCGGGAGTACCGCGCACGGTGGTGGTCCGACTGCCAGGCAGACTCGCCTCGACGTCGGCGGCCATTTCCCCGGGTACCTCGTAGTTGGGTCCACTGACGGCGGGACCGAGCAGCGCTGAGATATCCGCGATGTGCGCGCCGGCAGCCACCATCGCCTCCACCGTCCGCAGCACCACCCCTTTAGCGGCTCCGACCCGGCCGGCGTGCGCCGCACCGACGACTCCGGCGCGGGCATCGGCCAGGAGCACCGGCACGCAGTCGGCGGTCACCACCGCCAGCGCAAGCCCCGGCTCGCCGGTCACCAGGGCGTCGGTGGCGTCGACGGGATCGAAACGGGGTGAACCGACGACCTCGACATGATCGCCGTGAACCTGGTTCATCCACACCACATGGTCGGGTCGAAGTCCGATAGCCGACGCCAGCCGATCGCGGTTGGCCGCTACCGCGGCCGGGTCGTCACCGACGTGATCACCGAGATTGAAGCTGTCGAACGGCGAACGTGACACTCCACCCGCCCGCGTGGTGGTGATGCGACGGATGCGAGCGCTCACAACACCAGTATCGGCGCGGGTCAGTGCCGCATGAACGGCGGCACGTCGACGTCGTCGTCATCGTCACCGAAGCGTGACGACCCATTGGTACGGGCCGGCACGCTGACCGGCTCCAGCGGCTGGACGGTCTCGATCGGTTCGAACAGCGACGAACTGAGCTGACCGGCCGATCCGGGCGCGATGCCGGATGCGGCCGCCGATGCGCCGGCGGCCGATGCGCCGGCGCTCGTGGCGTTACTCGACGCATTACCGGCGGCGGCACCGATCACCGGCGTGCGACTCGGACTCGCGGCGTCGAAACCGGCGGCGATCACCGTGACACGCACCTCGTCACCGAGCGAGTCGTCGATCACCGTGCCGAAGATGATGTTGGCCTCCGGGTGGGCGGAATCCTGTACCAGCGACGCCGCCTCGTTGATCTCGAAGAGTCCGAGGTCACTGCCGCCGGCGATCGACATCAGCACCCCTTGCGCGCCCTCCATCGAGGCCTCCAGCAGCGGGGAGTTGATAGCGACCTCGGCCGCCTGCAGTGCGCGACCGTCGCCGCGGGCCGACCCGATACCCATCAGAGCGGTTCCGGCGCCGCTCATGATGCCTTTGACGTCGGCAAAGTCGACATTGATCAGACCGGGGGTGGTGATCAGATCGGTGATGCCCTGAACGCCGTTGAGCAGGACCTCATCAGCGCTACGGAAAGCGTCCATGAGTGAAACGCCCGCATCGCCCATCTGCAGCAGTCGGTCGTTCGGGATCACGATCAAGGTGTCGCAGCTCTCCCGCAGCGCGCCGATCCCGTTCTCCGCCTGATTGGACCGCCGCTTGCCCTCGAAGGAGAACGGCCGGGTCACCACACCTACCGTCAGCGCACCGAGTTTGCGGGCGATGTTAGCCACCACCGGAGCGCCCCCGGTGCCGGTGCCGCCGCCCTCGCCGGCCGTCACGAACACCATGTCGGCCCCGCGCAACAGCTCCTCGATCTCGTCCTTGGCATCCTCGGCGGCCCGCCGGCCAACCTCGGGATCCGCGCCGGCGCCCAATCCGCGGGTGGAGTCGCGTCCGACATCGAGCTTGACGTCGGCGTCGCTCATCAACAGCGCCTGGGCGTCGGTGTTGATGGCGATGAACTCAACGCCCTTCAGTCCCTGCTCGATCATCCGGTTGACGGCGTTGACGCCGCCGCCACCGATACCAACGACCTTGATGACGGCGAGATAGTTATGCGGGGGGGTCATCGCTGTGGTTCCTCCGTGGTGGGGGCTCGGGCTGCCGCGACTTCCCTGGTCTAAACCCTCAACCTCAACCTCAGGCTTAGAGTTATGTCAAGTTGTTCGCGTACTGGAAAGGTATGACCGGCGGGCCCGGGATTGGGGAGGCGCGCCCGCGTGTCGCTCGAGAATTTTCGTCACCGAAGCCGGGGCGCTACTTGACCGTCGGCAGGTCCGGACTGGACACGTCGTACACCTGGCCCGGCTGAGTCAGCAGAGCCGCGAGTTTCTCGGCCTTCTCCTCCGTGCGGTCGGTGGTGCCCCACACCACCGTGCGGCCATCGGCGAGGGTCAGGGTGATCGACGCCACCGAGGGTGCGGCGATCCGCCCCACCTGGGCCACCACCTCGGGTCGGAGCGCGGTCATCACCTGCAACGCGGCCCGGGTCGGCGGGTCGGTCGGGCCGGGATTGTCGACGTCGATGTAGGGCAACCCGGGTGGCGGCGGGGCGGTCGCGAAATCGACACCGTCCCGGTCGAACAGATGCGGCCCGTCCGGGAAGTCCTTGAGTACGACCGGAACCCGCTCGACGATCGTGATCCGCAACTCCGAGGGATATTCCCGCTGTACCCGGGCACTGGCCACCCGACGGATACCGGCCACCCGGTTGGCCACCACATCGGTGTCGATCTGCAGCAGCGGAGTGCCCGGGCGGACCTGCGCGACGTCGACGACCTGCTCGCGTGACACCGCGCCGGTGCCGATGACCACCACCGAGCGGGCCGACATCAACGGGGTGAAGTACAGGACAAGACCGAGGATGACGCTGGCCACCGTGAGCAGGATCAGCCAGACCATCAATTGCAGACCTTTGACGGACCGGGAGCTCAGCTGTTTGGGTTCCTCGACCAACGGTCCCCGGATGCGGCGCTTGGCCTCGCGACGGGCGTGCTCGATCGCCGTCGCTCGTTGCTCGAGGGCTCGCCGTTCGGCGCGCTCGCGGCGGGCTTTCCGGCGGGGCCCCTCAGAACCAGACTCAGAACCAGACTCAGAATCGGGCTCAGCATCGGGATCTGCATCGGCGGCCACCCCGGGCTCCTCGGGGGGCTCCTCGGGGGGTTCCTCGGGTCCGACCGCCCGGTCCGGGTCACTATCCGCACCGCCGTCCGCACCGCCATCCGCACCGCCCGAGTCGGCTCGGTCGGACCCGGCGAGATCGAGGTCGACCTCCTCATCGACCGCGGACCGAGGTTTGCTCCCCGGTGGCGGATCCGCCGCCGGGCGAGCACCGGTCACTGTGCTCCCCTCGATCCGGCGGCGATGGTGTCGATCGCCGCGATGATCTCCGGACCCAGCAGGGTCACATCGCCGGCGCCCATGGTGATCACTACATCTCCCGGCCGGGCGCAGGCGGCGACCTGCTCGGCCACAGTCGAGAAGTCCGGCAGATAACGCACCGGGGCGCTGACATGCTCAGCAATGGTGGCTCCGCTGACGCCGGTCAACGGTTGCTCGCGGGCGGCGTAGACATCGAGCACGAACACCTCGTCGGCGATGGCCAGAGCCGCACCGAACTCTCGAGCGAAAGCCTTTGTCCGCGAATACAAATGCGGCTGGAAGACCACGATGCTGCGCCCGCCGGTCGGGTGGCCGACGTGGTCCTGTCCGGCGACTCCGCGCAGCGCCGTCAGTGCAGCGTGCACCTCGGTCGGATGATGCGCGTAGTCGTCGAATACCCGTACCCCGCCGGCGGCGCCGACCAGTTCGAACCGGCGACGGACCCCCTCGAAACCGGCCAGCGCGTCGAGCACCTGCTCGATCGGCGCGCCGGCTTCGGCCGCGGCCAGTACCGCACCGACCGCGTTGAGGGCCATATGCCGGCCCGGTACGGCCAGGCGCAGCGCTCGAGGATGCCCCTCACCGGCCAACTGGATCTCGGCGACCGCACCGGTCCCCCGCTGCTGCCAGTCCAGTAGCGCGGCGGCCAGGCCGCCCGCGGTTTCTCCGGATTCGCCGCTGCCGTAGCGCAGCACCCGGAAACCCAGGGCGGCAGTCCGGTCAGCCAGCGCCGCAGCACCCGGATCGTCTGTGCACACCACCAACGCCCCACCCGGGGTCAGCCGATCGACGAACTCGTCGAACACCGCGGTGTAAGCCTCCGGGCTGCCGAAGAAATCGAGGTGGTCGGCATCGATATTGGTGACTACGGCCACGTCGGGCCGGTACTCCAGCAATGACCCGTCACTCTCGTCGGCCTCGGCGACGAAGACGTCCCCGCTGCCGTGATGGGCGTTCGTACCCGCCTCGCCGAGGTCGCCGCCGACCGCGAAGGACGGATCGAATCCACTGTGCTGCAGAGCGACGATCAGCATGCAAGTGGTGGTGGTCTTGCCATGGGTGCCGGTCACCAGCAGCGTGCGGTGACCGGACATCAGTTTGGCCAGCACCGCCGGACGCAGAATCACCGGCACTGCGCGGCGCCGGGCCTCCACCAGCTCAGGATTGGTCTTCGGGATGGCGGCGTGGGTGGTGATCACCGCAGTAGGGCCGTCCGGCAACAGGTCGAGATTGACCGCGTCGTGGCCGATACTGATCTGCGCTCCCCGGGCCCGCAACGCGATGACACCCCGAGACTCCTTCGCGTCGGAGCCCGACACTTGCGCACCGCGGTCGAGCAGGATGCGCGCGATACCCGACATCCCGGCTCCGCCGATCCCGACCATGTGCACCCGCTCGAGTTCCGGGGGCACCCCGGCCCCGGTCACCGGCACGCCTTCCGGTCGGAGCCGGCGACCTGCAGGACCACCTCGGCGACCCGGCGGGCAGCATCCCGATGCCCCACCCCGGCCGCGGCAGCGGTCATCGCCTCCAGTCGCGGCCGGTCACCGAGAAGTCGTGCCACCTCCCCACCGATGTATTCGGGAGTAAGTTCCGCGTCGGCCAGCAGCAGACCTCCTCCCGCTTCGACCACCGGCAGCGCATTGAGCCGCTGTTCTCCGTTGCCGATCGGAAGCGGGACGTAGACGGCGGG
The DNA here is from genome assembly GCA_964527015.1 of uncultured Mycobacterium sp. Lineage (GTDB taxonomy): Bacteria > Actinomycetota > Actinomycetes > Mycobacteriales > Mycobacteriaceae > Mycobacterium. Next base: position 25,155 of record CAZGPT010000015.1, read on the forward strand.
CAGCCCGACAGCGGACACCTCGGCGACGGTCATGGCACCGGACCGGCAGATCGCCAGATCGGCTGCAGCGTAGGCGAAATCCATCCGGGTCAGGTAGGGCACCGGCACGTAGGGCGGATCACCCGGCCGCGGGGTAGGCAGATCGAGAGTGTTCTTGGGCCCGTGTGCATGCAGCACCGAGATCCCGGCGGCAGCAAGGTCGGCGGCCGCGGCCGAGACTGCGCGGTTGATCGAGACGGCCCCCTGCGAACCGCCGAAAACCAGCAGCACCCGGGCGTCGTCAGGAAACCCGAAGTGAGCCCGCGCCTCGGCCCGCAGCGCAGCGCGGTCCAGACCGGTGATCGAGGATCGCAGCGGCATGCCCACCACCTCCGCACCGTGCAGACCCGAACCCGGCACTGCGGCGAGCACGCGGCGGGCGAACCGCGACCCGAGCCGGTTGGCCAGGCCTGCGCGGGCGTTGGCCTCGTGCACGACCACCGGAACCCGGGTGGACCGCGCCGCCAGGTACGCGGGCACGGAGACATAGCCCCCGAACCCCACCACGACATCGGCGGCTACGCGGTCGAGTACCGCCCTGGCCTCCCCGATCGACTGGCGCAGCCGCCACGGCAGCCGAAACAGGTCGGCGTTGGGCTTGCGGGGTAGCGGTACCGGGGTGACAAGTTCCAGGGTGTAGCCGCGGTCCGGGACCAACCGGGTCTCCAACCCGCGGGCGGTGCCCAGTGCGGTGACCCGGATACCGGGACGCAGCGCACCCAGCGCATCGGCTACGGCCAGGGCCGGCTCGATATGCCCGGCGGTACCGCCGCCCGCCAGCACGACCGACACGGCGCCGTCACTGCTGCGTGGGACGCTGCGTGAGGAGCCGCCGTCGACCCCGAAGACACTCACCCGTGACGCTGACCTTCCATTGCGCGGGACCGCCGCGCACGACGTTTCCCGTGCCGCTCGCTGCCCTGCGCCGCGGCGGCACGCCTCTGCTGGGAGGCGCCTCCATGATGCCCTGAATGCTGCGCCGAGGAGTGTGCCGTACCCGCTTCGGCTCTTCTGCTGCGATCGCGCAGCGGCGCTGCGTTGCGCGCCGCCCGCTTGACCGGCTTGGCCGGCTTGGCCGGCTTGGCCGGCTTGGCCGACTTGGGCGATTTGGTCGGCTTGGGCGACTTGGGCGACTTGGCCGGAGCGCTGCTGCCCGGACGGGAGCGCAGTCGGTCCCGCAGCGCCTCCGTCCGGCTGGGCAGGTAGGGCTCGGGCAGCGGCAACCTCAGCAGCCGGTTCATCCGGTCCTCGCGGCCGGCCCGCAGAGCGGCCACCGCATCGGGCTCGTGCCGGGCCGCGTTGGCCATCAAGCCGATCATGAACAGAGTGGTAGCCGTGGATGTTCCGCCCGCCGAGATCAGAGGCAGTTGGATACCGGTAACCGGCAGCAAGCCGACCACATAGCCGACGTTGATGAACACCTGGCCGATCACCCAGGCTGTCGCGGTGGCCGTCAGCAGGCGCAGGAACGGATCCACCGAACGCCGGGCGATGCGCATTCCGGTATAGGCGAACATGCCGAACAGGCAGAGCAGACCGAATGCCCCGATGAACCCGAGTTCCTCACCGACGATCGCGAAAATGAAGTCATTGTGAGCGTTGGGCAGGTAGTTGTACTTCGCCGTTCCCTGGCCCAGTCCGTCACCGAAAACCCCCCCGTTGGCCAGCGCGAACTTTGCCTGCCGGGCCTGATAACCGACGCCCTGGGCGTCGGCGCCGGGGTCCAGCCAGGAACGCACCCGGTCGGAGCGATAGCCCTCCGACACCGCGAGGACGGCAGCCGTCGCCACCGCCGCGAGCAGCGAACTGACGAACACCTTCAGCGGCAGCCCGGCGAACCAGAGCAGGGCCAGCAGGATGATGCCCAACGACACGGTCTGGCCGAGGTCGGGCTGAGCCACGATCAGGGCCAGCGCGATGACGGCGGCCGGGATGAGCGGGATCAGCATCTCCCGCAGGCTTGCCCGCTCCATCCGCCGGGTGGCCAGCAGATGCGCCCCCCAGACCACGAAGGCAATCTTGGTCAGTTCGGAGGGCTGCATGGACAGGCCGCCGAAGACGAACCAGCCGCGGGTGCCGTTGGCGACGCGGCCGATTCCCGGGATCAACACCAGCACCAGCATCACGATGGACACCGCGAAGACCGGAAATGCCATCCGGCGAATGAGCCGGACGGGTAGGCGTAGGGCGAACCAGCAGGCGAACAATCCCAGCCCCGCCCACATCACCTGACGGGCGAAGATTGTCCACGGGGAGCCGTCGGTGTCATAGGAATGCACCCCGGAGGCGGACAGCACCATGATCAGGCCCAGTGTGGTCAGCAGCGTGGCCACCGACACCATCAGGTGGAAAGACGTCATCGGCCGTGCCAGCCAAGCGCCGAACCGCTTCCGCGGGTCGAACCCGGATACCTTCGCGCTGTCGCCCGCGTTCCCATCCCGGCGGGTCAGCCGGGACCACACCGTGCCCACCGCGCTACCGCGTCCCGCGATCAACCCGGGCCCGGACCGCCTCCGCGAACGCGTCACCACGGTCGGCGTAGCCGCTGAACTGGTCGAACGATGCACCTGCCGGGGCGAGCAGGACTGTGTCACCCGGGCGTGCCAGCCCGGCGGCCGCGGCGACGGCCTCGGCCATCACCCGCCGGCCGGCACCTGACCCGTGGGTGTCCAGCGTCCGAGTACCAGTAGCCACACCTGACTCATTGGACTCATGCACCTCAGCATCGTCCCTCGTCATGACGTGGATGACGGGGACATCGCGTGCGTGTCGCGATAACGCCTCCGCAAAGACCGCACGATCACGGCCGATCAGCACCACGCCGGCCAGCCGGTCAGCGATCCGGACGACGGTGTCGTCCACCGACGCGCCCTTCAGCATGCCGCCCGCCACCCACACCACCCGCGGATAGGCCAGGATCGATGTCTGGGCCGCATGCGGGTTGGTGGCTTTCGAGTCGTCGATATAGGGCACGCCGTCGAGGGAACCCACCGGTTCTGCGCGATGCCGCCCGACCCGAAATCCGGCCAACGCCGTAGCGATCGCGCCCGGGGCGACATCCACCGACCTCGCCAGGGCGGCGGCCCCGAGGGCGTCGAGCACCCCGACCGGTCCGGACACCGGGATCGAGTCGACCGGGGCCAGTATCAGGTCTCCGCCGCACTCATCGGCGAAAGCGCGGTCAACCAGGGCGCCGTCGCGCACGCCAAGTTCCCCGGCGGCGGGTTCGCCCAACCGGAAACCGGCCTTCACCGATGCCGCCGCACCCGGCAGCAGTGCACTCGCGGCCGGGTCATCCAGACCCACGACCGCCACCCGGCCGGTCAGCGCGCGGGCCTTGGCCGCCGCATAGGCCTCGAAATTGCCGTGCCAGTCAAGGTGATCCTCGGCGATGTTGAGCACCACACCGGCTTCGGGCCGCAACGACGGGGCCCAGAACAGCTGGAAACTGGACAATTCCACCGCGAGCACCTCGGCCGGTTCGGACAGCACGTCCAGGACGGGTTCGCCGATGTTGCCGCACAGTGCCACCCGGCGCCGGTCGACCCGCAGCATCTCGTACAGCATCGACGTGGTCGTGGTCTTGCCATTGGTTCCGGTCACCACCAGCCAGCGCCGGGGCTCGCCATAGTGGCCGGCGGTATCCAGTCGCCAGGCCAACTCGATATCGCCCCAGATCGGAACACCGGCCGCCGCGGCCGCCGCCAGCACCGGAGCCGTCGGCGGGAACCCGGGACTGGTGACAACCAGATCGAACTCGCCGGCTGCGGCGGCGGCCTGGTCAGGTCCGACGAACTGCACATCGCCGAGGGCGCGCACGGCGGCGGCGTCGTCATCACACACCGACAGCCGGACGTCCCAGGACGACAATGCCGTCACCACCGCCCGACCGGTGACCCGCGCCCCGGTCACCAGCACCCTGGCCCCCGGAATCAGCGGTGACAGATCAGCGGCCATCAACCCGGCCATCAGTTCCCGATCGCACCGAGCCACTCGCCGTAGAACAGCGACACCCCCAGCCCACAGGCGATCGCGGTAAGCAGCCAGAAGCGGATGATCACCGTCGTCTCGGCCCAGCCGACCAGCTCGAAGTGGTGATGAAAGGGGGCCATCCGAAACACCCTTCGCCCGGTGGACCGGAACGCGATGATCTGCACCACCACCGAGGCCACCTCGGCGACGAACAGCGCGCCCAGCACGACCGCGAGCACCTCGGTACGGCTGGTGACGGACAACCCGGCGATGATCCCGCCCAGCGCCAGCGATCCGGTATCGCCCATGAAGATTTTCGCCGGAGCGGCGTTCCACCACAGAAACCCGATGCAGGCCCCGGCGGTGGCAGCGGAGATCAATGCCAGATCCAGGGGGTCACGGACGTTGTAGCAACCGATTCCCGGGGCCGTGGCGCAGGCATTGCGGTACTGCCAGAACGTGATCAGCACGTAGGCGACACTGACCATGGCCATGCTGCCCGCCGCCAGTCCGTCCAGTCCGTCGGTGAAGTTCACCGCGTTGGACCAAGCACTGACCAGGACGATGACGAGCAGTACGAACAGTATCGGGGGCAGGGTCACCGTGGAGATCTCACGCACGTAGGACAGTTGGGTACTGCCCGGGGTGAGACCGTCGGCGTTGGCGAATTGCAGCACCAGCACGCCGAACAACACCGCGGCCACGATCTGGCCCACGGTCTTGGCAGTCTTGTTCAGGCCGAGGTTGCGGGACCAGCGGATCTTGATCAGGTCGTCGAGGAAACCCACCCCGCCGAGGGCGGTGGCCAGGCCGAGCACCAGCAGTCCCGACGCCGTCGGACCCACCCCGTCAACGGTCAGACCCACCAGATGAGCCCCCAGATAACCGGCCCAGATCCCGGCCAGTATCGCCACCCCGCCCATCGATGGGGTACCCCGTTTGGCCTGATGACTGGGCGGGCCGTCGGCGCGGATCTCTTGGCCGAAGCCCTGTCGGGTGAACAGCCGAATCAGCACGGGAGTCAGCAGGATCGACACCGCCAGCGCAATGCCGACCGCGATGAGAATCTGTCTCATGGATGCCCCGCCTCGTCCACCAGCCGGTCGGCCATCGGCCCAAGACCCGCCGAGTTGGACGCTTTGACCAGGACCACGTCGCCGGGACTGAGGTCGGCCCGCAGCAGATCCAACGCGGTCTCGACGTCGGGCACCATGATCGACTCCGACCCCCAGGAACCCTCCATCACCGCCCCGTGGTGCATGGCGCTCATGGGCCTCCCGGTTCCGACGACGACGAGCCGACTGATATCCAAACGCACAGCGAGCCGGCCGATCCGGTCGTGCTCGGTGACTGAATCCTCCCCCAGCTCCGCCATCTCGCCGAGGACCGCCCAGCTTCGCTGCCCGCCGCTGCGTGCCATCACCGCCAGGGCCTGCAGTCCGGCCCGCATCGAATCGGGGTTGGCGTTATAGGCATCGTTGATGATCGTCACACCGTCGGATCGGGTCCGTACCTCCATCCGGTGTCTGGACTCCGGGGCCGCCCCGGCCAGCGCCACCGCCACCTGCTGGAGACTTGCCCCGCATTCCAGCGCGATGGCCGCCGCACTGAGTGCGTTGCCGACCTGATGCTCGCCGTGCACCGCCAGCCGGATCCCCACCGCACCGCCGGGCGCATGCAGGGTGAAGCTCGGCCGCGCCAGTCCATCGAGTACGACGTCCTCGGCCCTGACGTCGGCAGTCGACGCACGCCCGACGGTGACCACCCGCGCCGTCGTCTGGGCCGCCATCGACGCGACCACCGGATCGTCGGCGTTGAGAATCACCACCCCGGCATTCGGAACGGCCTGCACCAGTTCGGCTTTCGTACTTGCAATGGTCTCCCGTGAACCGAACTCGCCCAGGTGGGCAGTGCCGACGTTGAGTACCGTCGCGATCGACGGCGATGCGATCGCGGCCAGTGCGGCGATGTTCCCGGGATGGCGTGCAGACATCTCCAGCACCAGGAAATCGGTGCTCTCGGTTGCCTGCAGCACCGTCCACGGAAGGCCGAGTTCGTTGTTGAACGACCCGGGTGGGGCGACCACCTCGCCGAGCGGCCGCAGCACAGCGGCGATCAGATCCTTGGTGGAGGTCTTTCCGGAGGACCCGGTAATACCCACCGTCCGCATCCCGCGCGCCGTCAGGTCGGCGGCAACCACGGCAGCGAGCCTGGCCAACGCGGCCAGCACTGCCGCACCGGATCCGTCGGCGTCGTGCTCCAGCACCCCGGCCTGGGCGTCGGCGGCCGGAGCCGGCGGCGCGATCACCGCAGGCACCCCGACGGGACGGGCGGCGAGGACCGCCGCGGCCCCGGCCGCCACCGCAGCCGGGGCGAAGTCATGACCGTCGGCCCGGACGCCCGGCAGGGCCAGAAACAATCCGCCGGGTCGCAGCGCCCGGGAGTCGAACTCCACCGGCGCGGTGACATGGCTCATCTCCGCCTCGGCCGCGCTGATATCGGCGAGGCGACCCCCGACGATCTCGGCGATCCGCGCGACTGTGAGATCAATCACCGTGTCTTCACCGCATCTCCTCCAAGGCCAGAGTCAATTCGGCGCGATCATCAAACGGCCTGGTCAGCCCTGCCCCGGTCTGGCCGGTCTCGTGCCCCTTCCCGGCGATCAGCACCACGTCACCGCGGCGGGCCCAGCCGACGACGTGCGCGATCGCGGCGCGCCGGTCGCCGATCTCCACCACCTCACCGGGGACGGTCCGGGCGTGAGTGTCCGCGGGCCGCGCCGCACCGTTCAGGATGGCCGCCCGGATCGCCGCCGGATCCTCACCTCTGGGATTGTCGTCGGTGACGACCACCAGGTCGGCCAGTTCGGCGGCCACCCGGCCCATCGCCGCCCGTTTGCCCGGATCACGGTCCCCGCCCGCACCGAACACGACGGCCAAGCGACCGTCGCGGCGCCGCAGCGCCTCCAGCACCGCACGCAACGCGCCGGGTTTGTGCGCGTAGTCGACAACAGCCAGGAAGTCCTGACCGCAGTCGATCAGCTCGAGGCGTCCGGGCACGGTGGCTGTTCGGAGTCCCGGCGCCGCCTGCTCGGGCGAGACGCCGATCCCGTCCAGCATGGCCAGCGCCAGCAGCGCGTTGGCAACGTTGTACCGGCCGGGCAGACCGATCCGGAGGCGGTGGTGCACCCCGGCCGGATCGACCGCGGTGAACTCCTGCATGCCGCTGTTCAGGACGACCAGGTCTGCCACCCCCCAGTCCGCCGGGTTGCCCTCCGCACTCACCGTCACCGCGTCGAGGGCCCGCGCCGCCATCAGCCGGCCGGCATCGTCATCGACGCAGACCACTGCGCGCCGAGCGTGCAGCGGCGAGGCCGGATCGAACAACTTCGCCTTGGCCTCGAAGTAGGCCTCCATGGAGGGGTGGAAGTCGAGGTGATCGCGGGAGAGATTGGTGAAACCGCCTATCGCGAAGTGGATTCCGTCCACCCGGCCGAGTTCGAGAGCGT